>NZ_JBHSNG010000007.1:0-196828 GCF_042657005.1 Rhodanobacter terrae | reverse complement strand
CGTTCAACGCCGCACGCACTGACATGCACGACGCAACACAGAGGACAACATGATGGCCAGCGAAAGCCTGAAAGCTCAAGGCAAGAGCATCAAGCGGGCGGTATTGACGGGAAGTCTCTTACGGAATGGTAGGAGCCCGCTGGCGGGCGATGCTTTTGTTTTGATGATCGGATAGGAAAAATCAAAACAAAAGCATCGCCCGCCAGCGGGCTCCTACCATGTACATCGCGTGCTTCCAGCTCGCCGTGTAGCAGAGCCACTTGCCGTCTTCCTTGCGCCACGCCGATTCGACTTCGTAGAGGCCCAGCTGGTCAGGCAGCAGCTTGCCGCCGCTGGTCAGCGTGACGGTAAATGTGGCCACCATCCGCTCGCCGCGATGTTCGATCGATACCGGCCCCATCGTCACGCCGATGTGCTCGCCGCGCAGCGCGAGGAGCCTGACCATGTTCGTCAACCCCCGCCGGTCCAGCTCACCGGCATTCCCGTCGAAGTCGTCGCTGAGCGGCGCGCTCACGTCGCCTGCCGCACCGGCTTCGGCGGCCTGCGCGACCGCGGCGATCGACTCGCGCACCTGCTGTTCGCCCGGCGTGTGCCAGCAGCCCGACAAGACCAGCGCCAGCAGTGTGAAAGCGGTCAGCAGGCAGGTGCTTTTTGTCGATCGGATCATGGCCGGAACTCGCTGCAAATGCGGCTTGCCGCTGTACGCGGGCGTATGCTCAAATGAACCACATAGCTGATTCATGATGGACGCCGTCGCCGTACAAAGTCCATCCATCCTCGATCAGCGATCATCGACACAGGGAACCCAAGCATGAGCATTGAACGTCCGTGGCTGGATCACTATCCAACAGGCGTGCCCAGCCAGATCGACGTCAATACCTATGCCTCGGTACCGGCCGTGCTCGAGGAAGCGTTCAAGCATTTTCGCGAGCGGCCCGCCTTCGCGAATTTTGGCCATCGGCTCACCTACGGCCAGATCGACGAGATGAGCCGGCAGTTCGCCGGCTATCTCACCGGCGAACTCAAGCTTGGCAAGGGTGATCGCATCGCGATCATGATGCCGAACGTGCTGCAGTACCCGATCGCCTTGTTCGGGGCGTTGCGCGCCGGCCTGGTCGTGGTCAATACGAACCCGATGTATACCGCGCGCGAACTCAAGCATCAGCTGGAGGACGCCGGCGCCAAGGCCATCGTTGTGCTGGACAACTTCGCCGCGACGCTTCAGCAGGTCGTCGCGGAAACCCATGTGCAGCACATCATCACCACCGGCATCGGCGACCTGCTGGGTCCGAAGGGCGTGCTGATCAATCTCGTGCTCAGACACGTCAAGAAGATGGTGCCGGCATTTGACCTGCCGCAGGCCGTGCGTTTCCGCGATGCGTTGAAGCGCGGCGCGCCGCATCCGCTGCAACCGGTAACGCTGGGCCACGACGACATCGCCTTCCTGCAGTACACCGGCGGCACCACCGGCATCGCCAAGGGCGCGATGCTGACCCACGGCAACATGATCGCGAACATGCTGCAGGCCGGTGCCTGGGTCGGCACAAATGCCAAGCCCGGTGAAGAAGTCATCATCACCGCGCTGCCGCTGTATCACATCTTTTCGCTGTGCGCTAACGGACTGGTGTTCACCCGCCTGGGCGGCCTCAACTGGCTGGTCACCAATCCGCGCGACATGCCAGGCTTCGTCAAGGAGCTGAAACAGTCCGGCTTCACCGCACTGACCGGCGTCAACACGCTGTTCAACGGCCTGCTCAATACACCGGGTTTCGCCGAGCTGGATTTCTCGAAGCTGCATCTGACCCTGGGCGGCGGCATGGCGGTGCAGCGCGCCGTCGCCGAACGCTGGAAAAAGACTACGGGCTGCACCCTGGCCGAGGCGTACGGGCTGACCGAAACCTCGCCGGCAGTATGCATCAATCCGCTGGACCTGAAGGAATACAACGCCTCGATCGGCCTGCCGGTACCGTCCACCGACGTGGCGATCTGGTCGGAAGAAGGCCAACCGTTGCCGACCGGCGAAGTGGGCGAGCTGATGGTGCGCGGTCCGCAGGTGATGAAGGGCTACTGGCAGCGCCCGGACGAAACCGTCAAGGTGCTCGGCGACGATGGCTGGCTGCACACCGGCGACATCGCGAAGATGGATGCCAACGGCTATTTCTACATCGTCGACCGCAAGAAGGACATGATCCTGGTGTCCGGTTTCAACGTGTACCCGAACGAGGTCGAGGATGCGGTGATGGCACACCCGGGCGTCCTCGAGGTCGCCGCGGTCGGCGTGCCGGACGAGCATTCCGGCGAAGTGGTGAAGCTGTTCGTGGTGCGCAAGGACCCGACTCTGACGGAAGATGCGCTCAAGCAGTTCTGCCGCGAGAATCTCACCGGCTACAAGCGGCCCAAGTTCATCGAATTCCGCGATTCTCTGCCCAAGAGCAATGTGGGCAAGATCCTCCGCCGCGAACTGCGCGACGAGAAAAAAGTCTCCGCCTGAAATACCGACCGACGCCCGAAAGCAAAAACGCCCGCATGCACGCGGGCGTTTTCATGCCAAGGCGCCCAGCGCCTGGCGATTATTTCCAGTACTCGAGAATGTCGGCGTAACCGCCCAGCAGATTCCACAGCGGAACCTGTTTGTCCTCGGGAATGCGGCTATACGAAAACCCGATGTGATGATCGGAAATCCGTGCGACCACGGCCTCCAGATGTATGTGCAGATCGTGCCCGAAGATCATGTCGAGCACCCAGCTCTGACCCGTTTCGCCGGACCAGCCGAGGGGACGCCGCAACATGGCACCGGTGGCCGATATATCGACCAGTTCGGTCGGATGCGATTCGCCGTGCCGGCTCATCAGCACCGTGGTCTCGATCTGCATGCGCGCCGGACGCAACTGTTCCGGTGCGCCGTCATCTTGTCCATTTTTGCCGATCGTCATCTGTTCTACCGTCCGTTTGCGTTTACATTTGCCGCTGGCAACGATGTGGTGTCCAGCAACAACCTTGAAACCTTTCAGCCGCATCATCAAGCGACTGCAGCACATCCCCCGCGCATGGCCCGTGTGCGCAATCCGCTGGCGCACTCGCTAGCTGCGATGGTCAGCCATACCTAAGCAACCGTCATGCCACCCGGGTCGCCGTGCATGCGCGGCACTGCAGATTCCGCCCAGCCTGGGGCGCGTTTTTCGCTTCTGAAAGCCATGGCCTTCCGTAACAGGCCTGACCAACGAGCCTAATCAACCAGATATCTCACGGATTGACAGAAGTATCTGAGCTGCCACGGCCGCTACGCTGCCTTCTCCGCGCGCAGCCATGCCGCATATCGTCACATTAGGTCACATGCCGCCCCAGCAGTTCCGCGCATCCCGTTCGGCTGACCCGGTTCTGCTTTCGCGTCGACCGATACGATCCGCCTATTGTGCCTGCCGCGGATACCGTCTGAAACCGGCCGCCGCACCGCGCCGCATCTCCCAAACGAGACCCCCGCACGAGCCATCCCCGGCGCGTCCCTGCTGGACTTGCCCGCCGCTAGCCGCTACTCTTCATCCGCGCATGGCTGCATGAACAGCGTCTGCCGAGCACTTTCGGCGGCCCATGGCTTCCATTCGATGGCTCTCGAACCGAACAGTGAATAGTCAGTGGCGCTGCTCTTCGCCACATTTGACTTGCGCCCTTGTTGTGGCTGACAACCCGCGATGGCGTGCGATGGCCGAACGCGACCTGCCTGATCGAACCACCACCGCGTGGCTTCATCTCGCCCGTGACGATGGCACTCGCCGCACCTCGGCTGAAGATGTGAAGAAATGCAGTACCCGGGAACACTGCCTCACCGTCGTGTTCCGAGCGCGGACATTCCATATCCGGTTGCGATGTGTGAATGATTCCGATCGTGTTGAACGCACCGCCAGCCGCTGAAGGCGGCCCCATGACATGCATTGATGAGCACTGAGCCAGTCGAGCCACAGAGCCTGGTCACCGCACCGCAGGATGCGTTTGCGTCGGTACCGCAACAGCAGGAAATGCCATTGGCGATCGTGCGCGGTCAGCCGATGCTGCAGATGCCGCAGGACCTGTACATACCGCCGGATGCGCTCGAGGTGATCCTGGAGGCATTCGAAGGTCCGTTGGACTTGCTGCTGTACCTGATTCGCCGGCAAAACCTGGACATCCTGGACATCCCGGTCGCCGAGATCACCCGGCAGTACATGACCTACATCGAGCTGATGCGCGACGTGATGCGGCTGGAACTGGCCGCCGAATACCTGCTGATGGCCGCGATCCTGGCCGAGATCAAGTCGCGGCTGCTGCTGCCGCGGCCGCCGGCCGAGGAAGGGCTGGAAGAGGATCCCCGCGCCGAACTGGTGCGGCGCTTGCAGGAGTACGAGCGGTTCAAGCGTGCCGCGGAAGACATCGAAGCCCTTCCACGGCAGGAGCGCGACAGCGTGGTGGTGCATGCTGAGGTGGGCGAGCGCAACCTGATCAAGTTGCCGCCTCCGCTGGAGCTGACCGAGCTGCTGCTGGCGCTGAAGGACGTGATGCACCGGGCCGAACTGTTCGGGCACCACGCGATCAAGCGCGAAGCGCTCAGCGTGCGCCAGCGCATGGGCGAATTGCTGAGCCGGCTCGACGACGACAGTTTCCATCGCTTCGAGAGCCTGTTCGACATCAGCGAGGGCCGGCTCGGCATCGTGGTGACCTTCCTGGCGATGCTGGAGCTGGCCAAGGAAATGCTGGTCGAGATTGTCCAGGAGGAGCCGCTGGCGCCGATATACGTGAAGGCGAAGGCGAGCCACTCCGAAGAATCCGCCGAATTACCGGCGGACGAAGCACAGGCAGGCGAATCGGCGCTGATCGAATCGTCCGGCGAATGAACGACACCCACTGAGCGGTACCGATCAACCCGGCATCCGAACCCAAGGTTATGCAGATCGAGCAACTCAAACCCATCATCGAGGCCGCCCTGCTGGCCTCCACCCAGCCGATGGCCGTCCATCAGCTGGGCGACCTGTTCAACGAAGCCGACGACGTCGACCACGGCCAGATCGCCAGGGCGCTGGAAGCGCTGGGCGAGGATTGCGCCGGCCGCGGCATCGAGCTGAAGGAAGTGGCGTCCGGTTTCCGCTATCAGGTGCGCCAGGACGTGCATCCGTGGATCTCGCGGATGTGGACCGAAAAACCCAGCCGCTACTCGCGCGCGTTGCTGGAAACGCTGGCGCTGATCGCCTACCGCCAGCCGATCACCCGCCCCGAGATCGAACAGATCCGTGGCGTGGTGGTGTCTTCCAACATCATCAAGACGATGGAGGAGCGAGAGTGGATACGCGTGGTGGGTTATCGCGACGTGCCCGGCAAGCCGGCACTGTTCGGCACCACCCGTGCGTTTCTCGACTACTTCAACCTGAAATCGCTGGACCAGCTGCCGCCATTGTCGGAAATCCGCGACATGGAAGACCCGCAGCTGCGCTTCGAACCCGAGCCCCTGCCCGCCCGCATCGTGCGCGATCTGCCGATCGATCCGGACGATGAGGGGCCGATCGATTCCATCCTGGAATCCGCCGACGACGACAGCGAGCCCGACACCGGACACCCTGCATCCGCGGACTCCGCCGATGCTGAAGACACCGAAACCGAAACCGAAACCGCAGCCAACGCCAACGCGCCAGCCGCTTCCCACGAGTCCGACGAGCCTGGCTCCGACACGAGCCCGCTCGTCGATAACCCGATTGCCACTGCCGATGAGGCAGCGAACCCCGCCGCGGACGTCGAACCCGACGCCGCCGAGCAAGATACCGAGGAGTACCGCGCATGACTGCGCCACAGAAATCCGTTTTATCCCTGAAACGCGAACCACGCATCGAGAGCGACGCACCCGCGCTGGAAGAACGCCTGCACAAGGTGCTGGCCAATGCCGGCCTCGGCTCGCGCCGCATGCTTGAAGTGCGCATCCAGTCCGGCGAAGTCGAGCTGAATGGCAGCCCTGCCGAAATCGGCATGAGCGTGCACGCCGGCGACCGGGTGGTGGTCGACGGCAAGCAATTCGTCGTCGCCACCGACAGCCGCGACGACACCGAGGTGCTGATCTACCACAAGCCCGAAGGCGTGCTGACCACCCGCGACGACCCCGAAGGCCGCCCCACCGTGTTCGAGCAGCTGCCGCGCCTGAAGGGTGCGCGCTGGGTCGCCGTGGGCCGGCTCGACATCAACACCACCGGTCTGCTGCTGCTCACCACCGACGGTGAACTGGCCAATGGACTGATGCATCCCAAGAGCGGCATCGAGCGCGAATACCTGTGCCGCGTGCATGGCGAGGTGCCGGACGAGATCATCGAGCGGCTGAAGGCCGGTGTGGAACTGGAAGACGGCCCCGCGCGCTTCGACGAGATCGCCGTGATCAGTCGCGGCGGCAGCCATAGCTGGTTCCGCGTGGTCATCCGCGAAGGCCGCAACCGCGAAGTGCGCCGCCTGTGGGACTCGCAAGGCTTCCTGGTCAGCCGCCTCAAGCGCATCCGCTACGGCAAGATCGAGCTGCCGCGCAACCTGCGCCGCGGCGAATGCGAAGTGCTCGACGCGGAGAGCGTCAAGGAACTGCGCCAGACCAGCGGCCTCGGCGCGCCGCAGCCAGTGCTGACACTGAGCCCGGTGCTGCATCAGCGCCGCGCCAACCGCGGCGTCACCGAATATCGCCCCGAACGCGGCAGCAGCAGCGCGTGGACCGGCGGCCAGGACGAGGCCCGCGAATTGCGTGCCTATGACCGCATCCGCGAGGAACCGACCCGCGGCCGCAAACCGCCGCGTCGCGATGGCAAGGAGGTCAACGGCAACGTCGCTCGTCCCGAGCGCAATGCAGGCGGCAGCAGGGGCCGGCGTGTGGCGCCGGGCCAGGAGCTGCCGTCGGTGCGCACCTGGTTCGCCGGTGAGAGCCGTGATGGCGGCGGTCGCCCTGGAGCACCGCGCGGCAATGCCGGCGGCGGTGCAGCAGGCAATCGTCGTCCGGCCGGCAACAAGCCGTTCGGCGCCCGTACGGGTGGCGAAGGCCGTACTGCCGGCGTCGGCCCGTATAGCGGCTTCGGCGGCGAATCGCGCGGCGCTGCCGGTGGTACGGGCAACCGTGCGCATGGTGCGCGGCCTGCGCATGGCGGTCGTCCGCAAGGCCAGGGTCAAAACCAGGGCAATCGTGCGCAAGGAAATCCCGCACACGGCAACGCCCGGCCGCAAGGCATGGGTGGTGCACGTCCGCAAGGCCAGGGCGGCAACCGGCCGCAAGGCGCGGGCCGGCCGCAGGGCCAGGGCGACAACCGTTCGCACAGCGGCGCACGTCCCCAAGGTCACGGTGGCCCCGCGGGCGGACGTCCGCCGGGTCGCGGCGGCAATCGTTCGGGCAATCGCTGAGCCACGGCTTGGCATGACGGATCGCTGACCGATGGTGCGCATCTACCACAACAACCGCTGCTCCAAGTCACGCGCCACGCTGGCGCTGCTGGAGCAGAGCGGCGGCGAGGTCGAGGTGATCGACTATCTCGACCACCCGCCGAGCGCCGCCGAACTGAGCGTGTTGCTGAAGCAGCTGGGCATGACGGCCCGCCAGTTGCTGCGCACGGGCGAAGCGGAGTATCAGTCGCTGGGGCTGGATGATCCTGCGCTCGACGATGCATCGCTGGTAGCCGCGATGGTGGCGCATCCGAAACTGATCGAACGGCCGATCGTGGTCGCCAACGGCAAGGCTGCACTGGGACGGCCGCCTGAAGCGGTGCTGGCGATACTCTGACCCCACCTGGTAGGAGCCCGCTGGCGGGCGATGCCTTTGTTTTGATGGTTGGATTAGGAAAAATCAAAACAAAAGCATCGCCCGCCAGCGGGCTCCTACACACATATCAGTCGTTTGGGGTCAACCTGGATCTAGCGAGAACGCGTCGGCATCCATCCATGCCGGGAAGCGTTCGCGGTGCGCCAGCAGCGGAGCGGGATCGAGTGCGAGCGTCACCACTTGTTCCTGTGCCCCAAGCTCGATCAGTGGCTCGCCGACCGGGTCGATCACCGCGCTGTCGCCGGCATAGGGAATGTCGTTGCCGTCCACGCCGACCCGGTTCACCCCGATCACGTAGCTGAGGTTCTCGATCGCGCGGGCGCGCAGCAGCGTGCGCCACGGCTGCCGGCGCGGCGCCGGCCAGTTCGCCACGAACAAGGCCAGGTCGTAATCCATGCCGCCGCTGGCGGAAGCGAGCCGGCGATTGCGCAGCCACACCGGAAAGCGCAGGTCGTAGCAGACCTGCGGCAGGATCCGCCATCCCTTCAGCTCCACGATCAGCCGCTCGTTGCCGCCGCCGTAACGGGTATGTTCGCCGGCCATGCGGAACAGGTGACGTTTGTCGTACTGGGCAAAGCCGCCGTCCGGCTGCACCCACAGCAAACGGTTGTAGACGATGCCGTTCTCGCGGATCGCCAGGCTGCCGCAGATTACCGCGCGCATCTCGATCGCCAGTGCGCGCAGCCACGCCACGCCTTCGCCGTCCATCGTTCCGGCGCTGGCGTGGGTGTCGTTGCTGAAACCGGACAGGAAGGTTTCGGGCAGCACGATCAGATCGCTGCCCGCTGTCTGGCGCACCAGGGCGCCGTAGTACTCGCGGTTGGCCGGCGCGTCGTGCCAGCGGGTGGCGCCCTGCACCAATGAAATCTTTAGTGCATGCATGATCAGAGCCGGCATAGCCGCTCCGCTGCCGCATCCATCGTGGCATCGCTCTTGGCGAAGCACAGCCGCAGCAGGCGTGTACCCGGTGCGTTCTCGTAGAACGGCGTCAACGGGATCGCCGCCACGCCGCCGTGCTGCACCAGCCACTTGCTGAAAGCGAGATCGTCCTCGTCACGGATCGCCGAATAATCGACCAGCTGGAAATAGCCGCCCGGCACGTCGAGCAGCTTGAAGCGCGACGGTTGCAGCAGGCGGCGGAAGCGATCGCGCTTGGCCTGGTAGAACGCCGGCAGGTCCAGACAGTGCTCGGGGTTGCTGGCCATGAATTCGCCGAACGCCACCTGCGCCGGATGGAACGTGCAGAACGTGAGGTATTGATGCACCTTGCGGAACTCGGCCGACAACGCGGCCGGCGCCACCGCGTAGCCGACCTTCCAGCCGGTGCAGTGATAGGTCTTGCCGAACGAGGAGACCACGATGCTGCGCTCGGCCAGTTCCGGATGGCGCAACACGCTCTCGTGTTGCGCGCCGTCGTACACGATGTGTTCGTAGACCTCGTCGGACAGCACCACGATGCCGGTGTCGCGCACGATCGCGGCCAGCTCCTCCAGGTCGGCCGAGGACAGCACGGCGCCGGACGGATTGTGCGGGCTGTTGATCAGGATCATCCGCGTCTTCGGCGTCACCGCGCCGCGCACGCGCTGCCAGTCGACCGCGAACGCCGGCACGGTCAGCGGAACATGCACGGCGCGGGCGCCCTGCAGCTCGATCGCCGGCTCGTAGCAGTCGTAGGCCGGATCGAACACGATCACTTCCTCGCCCGCGCGCACCACCGCGGCAATCGCCGCGAAGATCGCTTCGGTGGCGCCGGACGTGACGGTAATGTCGGTGTCGACGTTGAGCTGGCGGCCGTACAGCTGCCCCACTTTCAACACGATCTGTTCGCGCAGGGCCGCCGTGCCGTGCATCGGTGCGTACTGGTTGCGGCCTTCGTTCATGGCGCGGCTCAACGCGTCGCGCAGCCCTTGCGGCGGTTCGAAATCGGGAAAGCCCTGCCCCAGGTTGACCGCCTTGTGCTCCAGCGCCAGCTGGCTCATCACGCTGAAGATGGTGGTACCGACTTTCGGCAGCTTGGTTTCGATCATCGTCATTCGGCCGTTTGGATGTCCATAAAGGCGCAAGCGTAGCGTATCGGCGATGCGGCGCGCATCACGGCCGTCCATCACGATCGCGCATCACGGCTTGGGCAGGTCGTTCAGCGGACGCTGCTTGCACTGCTCGTGCTTCAGCAGCGTGGTGGCCGGCAACCGCTCGGCCAGGAAATCGACCAGCGCGCGCACGCCTGGCAGCATGCCGCGCCGGCTGGGATAGACGAAGTGCATGGTGCCCTCGGGCACGCTCCATTCCGGCAGCACCACTTCGAGTTCGCCGCGGGTGATCGCCGGCGCGCAGACGAACTCCGGAAGCAGGGCCACACCCATGCCGCGACGGGCCGACTCCAGCAGCACGGCAAAGTCGCCAGTGATCAGGCGCGCATGCACCTCCACGTTGACCTGCGTACCGCTAGCGTCGATCAGCTCCCACACCTGCGCGCCCTCATGCTCGCGCATCGACAGCGCCGGCAGCTTCGCCAGTTCGTCCGGCCGGGTCGGCCGCCCCTGCGTATTCAACAACGCCGGACTGGCCACCAGCTTGGTACGCGACTGGCCGAACGTGCGGACCACCAGGTTCGCGTCGGTGTCCAGCTTGTTGCGCACGCGAATCGCCAGATCGTAGCCCTCACCGATCACGTCGACCCGGCGATCGCCCGACAGCAACCGCACCTGCATCTTCGGGTACAGCGCCATAAAATCCGGCAGCAAATACGCCAGCACCGTCTGCGCCAGCGACACCGGACAACTGAGGCGCACCATGCCGCGCGGTTCGGCACGCAACTCGTCCACCGCATCCTGCGCCGCCTGCGCTTCTTCCAGCACCGCACGGCAATGCGCATAGAAACGTTCGCCGACTTCGGTCACCACGAAACGCCGGGTGGTCCGCTGCAACAGGCGCACGCCCAGCCGTTCCTCGAGCTGGGCCACCCGTTTGCTCAGTCGCGATTTGGGCACACCCAGGGCTCGACCCGCAGCGGAAAACCCGCCGTGCTCGACCACTGCGGCAAAGAAGTACAAGTCATTGAGGTCCTGCAAGGCTCCGCTCAATACTGTCATTATTGTTTCCTATAAAGAACGATAAGTCCGAATATGCCAGACTTATCGCCACATTGTTCCAAATATATCCTGTTTGCATCGCCGGTCCGCCGGCCCGACCAGGAACCTCATCATGAAACTGTTGCATATCGATTCCAGCGCGCTGGGTGGTTACTCGGTTTCGCGCCAGCTGACCGCCGACATCGTAGCTGAGCTCCAGCGCAATACACCGGCCACCACCGTCCAGTACCACGACCTGGCGGCCCAGCCGCTGCCACACTGGACGCCGGCGACCGATGCCGGTGATCCCTCCGCTGTACTGGGTAACCAGATGCTGGAGGAATTCCTCGCCGCCGACGTGGTGGTGATTGGCGCGCCGATGTACAACTTCGCCATCTCCAGCCAGCTCAAGGCATGGATCGATCGCATCCTGGTCGCCGGCAAGACTTTCCGCTACACGACGAACGGGCCCGAGGGGCTGGCCGGCGGCAAGCGAGTGATCATCGCCTCCAGCCGCGGCGGTTTCTACGGCAAGGATACGGCCGCTGCAGCGATGGACTTCCAGGAACCTTACCTGCGCGCCGCACTCGCTTTCATCGGCATCAGCAACGTGGAATTCGTGCGGGCCGAAGGCATTGCAGTCGGCGATGAGCAGAAGGTACAGGCGCTGAAATCGGCTCGCAGCACCATCGATACATTGATAGCCAAGGCCGCCTGATCCAAATCGCCCGCAAACGCCTTCCTCATTCGTGGAAGAGCGCACCCGCGATTGATCACCGGGAATCGAGCTACGACGAAGGCCAGCCAGGGTGCTGGCCTTTTTCGTTGGTAAGTGCGGCGGCGGTTGCTCGAAACCGCCGGCACAAGCTCGTACGGCGCAGATGCTCGCCTGAGGGAACCTCGAAAAACCGTGATCTGTAGGTCGCCCCATAGGCCATCAGTCATGTTGCGAAATCGCATGCCGCCTATTGACGGATCAAAACTCGGTGTTATAGTTCACTACAACACCACTTAACGAGTTCACCAAGGAGGCCTGTCATGAAAGCGCTCAACCTGATCTCCAGCGTCGCCGCCGTCCTCTTCACCTTCGCCAGCCTGAGTGTCGTCAATTACAACGTCGACGTTCAGCCAGAAATGGGCAGCAAGATCAGCGCGACCAAAGTCATCGAACTGGCACCGGTCAACGTCCGTCCCAGCGCCGCCGAATTGCGCGCCGCTGCCTTGCTGGCGGATGTCGACATCAGCGCCATCGCGACGATCCCGTCGATGAACCACAACGACGGAACCGGCGCGTCCGAGCCGCTCAGCCTGCTCGGGTCGCCCTTGGCCATGCCCTACTATTCGTTCGGCAACAGCAAGTTCGGCCGTATCAGCAAGGAATAAAACATGACCATTACCTGGAACGACAGCGTCCCGATCTATCGCCAGCTGCAGCAACGCGTGGTGGCGATGATCCTGGACGGCGCCTTGAATGAGGGCGACCCGCTGCCGTCGGTACGCCAGGTGGCAGCGGATTATCAGATCAATCCGCTGACGGTATCGAAGGCGTACCAGGAACTGGTCGACGAACAACTGGTTGAAAAAAGGAGGGGTCTGGGCATGTTCGTCATCGAAGGCGCTCGTGAGGCGCTGCTGAAATCCGAACGCGAGCGGTTTCTGCGAGAAGAATGGCCCGTGCTGTTCGCACGGCTTCAACGGCTGGGGCTGGACCTGAAGACGCTGCTGCGCGAGGCCCACGCCGACAAGGATCCGACCAACAAGGAGGAGCAATCATGAGCGCGGTGATCACGGCCAGCGGCCTGACCAAGCGATACAAGTCGGCGCTGGCGCTGGACAACGTCAGCTTCCAGATCGCGCCCGGCCGCATCGTCGGCCTGATCGGCCCCAACGGCGCCGGCAAGACCACCGCGCTGAAGGCGATCCTGGGGCTCACCAATTTCACCGGCGACCTCAACGTGCTGGGTTTCGACCCGCGCAAGCAGCGCGACAAGCTGATGGGCGACGTGTGCTTCATCGCCGATGTGGCGGTACTGCCGCGCTGGATCCGCGTGCACGAAGTGGTCGATTTCGTCGCCAACGTGCATCCGCGCTTCGATCGCGCCAAGTGCGAGGCATTCCTGACGCGCACCAAGCTCACGCCCAACCAGCGCGTGCGGCAGATGTCCAAGGGCATGATCGTGCAACTGCACCTGGCGCTGGTGATGGCGATCGACGCCAAGCTGCTGATCCTGGACGAACCCACCCTGGGCCTGGACATCCTGTACCGCAAGCAGTTCTACCAGAACCTGCTGGAGGACTACTTCGACGAGAACAAGACGATCATCGTGACGACGCACCAGGTCGAGGAAGTCGAGCACATCCTCACCGACCTGATGTTCATCCGCGACGGCAAGATCGTGCTGGATGCCGACATGGACGCGGTCGGGGAGCGTTTCATCGAGGTGATGGTCAACGCCGACAACGCAGCCACCGCCCGCGCGCTGAAGCCGCTCGATGAGCGGCAGGTGTTCGGCAAGAGCATCTTCCTGTTCGACGGCGTCGAACGCGCGAAGCTGGAGGCCTTGGGCGAGATCCGCCGGCCTTCCGTCAGTGACCTGTTCGTCGCCACCATGAAAGGGACGTACGCATGAAAACCTTCTACTGGCTTCTTAAACGCGAGATGTGGGAACACCGAGGCGGCTTCTTCTGGGCGCCCATCATCACCGGCGGCGTGTTCCTGCTGCTGAACCTGATGGGCATCATTGCCGGCGAGGTGATGGGTGGTCATTTCGATGGCCGTACGAACTTCATCGGCAACAACATGCACCTGCTTAATCAGGCAATGGACCAGCAGTCCATGGACAAGGTAGGCGCAGGCCTGGACATGTTGATGTATTCGCCAACCATGATCATCGGCATGGTGCTGGGCTTCGTAGTGTTCTTCTACTGTCTCGGCGCGCTGTATGACGATCGCCGTGATCGCAGCCTGCTGTTCTGGAAATCACTGCCGATCTCGGACACCACCACCGTGCTGTCGAAGGTGGTGACGGCGACGATCGTCGCTCCGTTCATCGCCGTGATCGTCGGCACCCTGACCGGCATCGTGCTCTTGCTGATGTATGCCATCACGTTGTCTCTCCATGGTGTGGGCGTGTGGCATCTGCTGACCCTGGCGCATCCGCTGCAGGTCATCGCCAACCTGATCGGCTCGATTCCGCTGTATCTGTTGTGGGCGCTGCCTAGCGTAGGTTGGTTGATGCTGTGCTCCGCCTGGGCCCGCAGCAAGCCGTTCTTGTGGGCGGTGGCGCTGCCGATAGCAACCGGCATCGTGATTGGCTGGTTCAAGCTGATTGGCACGGTGGAGATATCGACGAGCTGGTTCTGGCGCGACGTGCTGGTGCGCATCCTGCTCAGCGTGTTTCCCGGCAGCTGGTATTCCCAGGTACCGAATCTGGGCGGCAATGGCCCTGCGGAGATGCTGTCCATGCTGAACGTGGTCAATACCTACTCGGTCCTCGCCACACCAAACATCTGGATCGGTATTGCAGCGGCAACGGCCATGCTCGCCGGTGCCATCTGGTTCCGCCGCTGGCGCGACGACAGCTGATTTCCAGTCGAATTCGAGATAAGGAGAACACTCATGAAGCCCGTTACTCTCAATGGACTCGCGTTGATCCTGCTGCTGCCGCTGGCCGCTTGCAGCCAGTCCAGGCAGGCCGACTCCCAGCCGGGTGTCGCCGCCGATAACGTGACCCAGGCGACGAAGGACGCCAACGAAAAAACCTCTCCGTCGATGATTTCCGGAGAAATCCGGCAAACGATCCAGGAGGCTAAGCAGGAGTTGGCCAGCAAGAACATCGACGTGGACAGCGTCCATATCGGCGATAACCGGTCCAGGGACAAGGACTCGCGTTCTAAGGCCCAGATCACCCCGCAGGGCGAATTGCTGATCGAGGGCAAGAAGGTGACAGCCACGCCGGCACAACACGCACTGCTGCTCGACTATCGCGAACAGGTCGTCGGTATCGCCGAAGCCGGCATGGACATCGGCGCACAAGGCGCCGACCTGGGCGTCAACGCGGCCAAGGAAGCGCTGTGGGGCGCGCTCACCGGCAAAAGCGACAAGGCCATCGAAACGGCCATCAAACCGCAAACCGACAAGATCCAGGCCGCCGCCGCCCAGCTGTGCCGTCGACTGCCCGACCTGCTCTCCACGCAGCAGAAACTGGCCGCAGCGATGCCCGAGTTCAGGCCGTACGCGACCATGCAGCAAAAGGACGTCGATGATTGCGGCAAGGACATGAAGGACAAAGACGGCAAGAAAGGCTTCGCCGTGTTCTCCGATTGACTCCCTGTAGGAGCCCGCTTGCGGGCGATGCTGTTGCTTTGATCTCCCTATCCAACCCCATCCAGCCAACCATCAGAGCAACAGCATCGCCCGCGAGCGGGCTCCTACAACAGCAAACCTTGGGGTCAGCCGTGGATGCCGCCGCGGGTCAGGGCCATCGGGTCGAGCAGCTTCTTCAGTTCATCCTTCGAAAGTCCGGTGGTCTCCAGCGCCACTTCCATGATCGGCCGGTGCTGCTTGTATGCCAGCTTGGCAGTGGCCGCGCCCTTCTCGTAACCGATCACCGGATTCAACGCGGTGACCAGGATCGGGTTCATCGCCAGCGCCTGATCGACTCTTGCCTTGTTGACCTTGAAACCGGCGATCGCCTTGTCGGCCAGCAGTGCGCTGACGTTGGCCAGGATGGCGATCGACTGCAGCAGGTTGTGCGCGATCAGCGGCAGCATCACGTTGAGCTGGAAGTTGCCGGACTGGCCGGCGATGGTGATCGACGCGTCGTTGCCGATCACCTGCGCGGCCACCATGGCGGTCGCCTCTGGAATCACCGGGTTGACCTTGCCCGGCATGATCGACGAACCCGGTTGCAGCGCCGGCAGCTCGATCTCGCCCAGGCCGGCCAGTGGGCCGGAATTCATCCAGCGCAGATCGTTGGCGATCTTCATCAGAGCCACCGCCAGCGTCTTCAGCTGGCCGGACAGCTCCACTGCCGCATCCTGCGACGCCATCCCCTCGAAATAGTTTTCCGCCGACTCGAACTTCACACCGGTGAGCTTTTTCAACTGCAGCGCCACCGCCGGACCGAATTTCGGATCGGCGTTGATGCCGGTGCCGACGGCGGTGCCGCCTTGCGGCAATCGGCGCATCCGCTTCAGCGCATCCTCGATGCGTGCGATCGCCGAGGCGATCTGTGCCGCCCAGCCGGACAACTCCTGCCCGAAAGTGATCGGCATCGCATCCATCAGATGCGTGCGGCCGGTCTTGGGAGTATTCCTCAGCTCGCGGGTGCGCTTGTCTATCGTCTTCTTCAGATGCTTCAGCGCCGGCAACAGCTGCTCGCTGGTGGTGAGCGTGGCACTGACGTGGATCGCGGTGGGGATCACGTCGTTCGAGCTCTGGCCGTAATTGACGTGGTCGTTCGGGTGCACCTTGATGCCGCCCTTCACCGCCAGATGCGCGATTACCTCGTTCGCATTCATGTTCGTGCTGGTCCCCGAACCGGTCTGGAAGATGTCGATCGGGAACTGCGCGTCGTACCGGCCGTCCGCCACCGCCAGCGCCGCCTTGCGGATCGCGGCAGCCTGGTTTTTTTTCAGATGGCCCATCGCCAGGTTGACCTCGGCCGCGGCCGCCTTGATCAGCCCCAGCGCGCGGATGAACTGACGCGGCAGGTGCAGGCCCGAGATCGGGAAATTGTCGATCGCACGCTGGGTCTGCGCACCATACAACGCGTCCGCAGGTACCTGCAATTCACCCATGCTGTCGTGCTCGGTGCGAAAACCACTCATGATCAGATCCTCGGAGAAAACAGCTTAACTATAGGCGCCGCCTGCAAGTGGCGCGACAACTCCCACCGCAACAGCCGCTTGTAGGAGCCTGCTCGCGGGCGATGCTTCTGCTTTAAATCTTCCGAGCATCAAAACAAAAGTATCGCCCGCGAGCGGGCTCCTACAAAAACCAATGGCAGCCGTGGTTCGAACCCGGACCGGGGCCGAAGCCATGTAAAATGCCGCTTTCCCCGCTGCCGGACCCGCCGATGACCTCCCACGCCCTGATCGCCCTGTCGCCACTGGACGGCCGCTACGCCGGCAAGATCGAAGCGCTGCGCCCGATCTTCAGCGAGTACGGCCTGATGCATCGCCGTGTGCAGGTGGAAATCGAATGGCTGCTGGCGCTGGCCGCCGATCCGAAGATCGCCGAGCTGCCCGCCTTCGGCACGGGCCAGATCAAGATACTGAAGGCCATAGCGGAGAACTTCAGCGTGGCCGATGGCGAA
This sequence comes from Rhodanobacter terrae, assembly GCF_042657005.1. Taxonomy (NCBI): domain Bacteria; kingdom Pseudomonadati; phylum Pseudomonadota; class Gammaproteobacteria; order Lysobacterales; family Rhodanobacteraceae; genus Rhodanobacter; species Rhodanobacter terrae. The sequence continues at coordinate 179,639 of NZ_JBHSNG010000007.1, read as the reverse complement.
CGGATCAAGGCGATCGAGGCGACCACCAATCACGACGTGAAGGCGGTCGAGTATTTCATCAAGGAAAAGATCGGTGCCGACGCCAGCCTGGCCCAGGCCAAGGAATTCGTGCACTTCGCCTGCACCAGCGAGGACATCAACAATCTGTCCTACGCACTGATGCTGCGCGATGCGCGTGAACAGGTGCTGCTGCCGCAGTTGGACGCCGTGATTGCTCAGCTGCGCGAGCTGGCACACGCCAACGCCGCACTGCCGCTGCTGTCGCGCACGCATGGCCAGACCGCGTCGCCCAGCACCCTGGGCAAGGAAATCGCCAACGTGGTGGCGCGCCTGCAGCGCCAGCGCAGGCAGCTCGCCGCGGTGGAGATTTCCGGCAAGATCAACGGCGCGGTCGGCAACTACAACGCCCACGCCATCACCTATCCGGAAGTGGACTGGCGCGCGTTCTCGCAGCGCTTCGTGGAAAGCCTCGGGCTCGGCTACAACGCCTATACCACCCAGATCGAGCCGCACGACGGCATCGCCGAATACTGCGACGCCGTGCGCCGCGCCAACATCATCCTGATCGATTTGGCCCGCGACATCTGGGGCTACATCTCGCTGGGCTACTTCAAGCAGACATTGAAGGCCGGCGAGGTGGGTTCATCGACCATGCCGCACAAGGTCAATCCGATCGACTTCGAAAATGCCGAAGGCAACTTCGGCCTCGCCAACGCCTTGCTCGGCCACTTTGCCGACAAGCTGCCGATCAGCCGCTGGCAGCGCGACCTCACCGACTCCACCGTGCTGCGCGCGCTGGGCACTGCGTTCGGCCACAGCCTGGTAGCGCTGGAATCGCTGAAGAAAGGCCTGGGCAAACTCAACGTCAACGCCGAGCGCATCGCCGCCGACCTAGACGCCAGCTGGGAAGTGCTGGCCGAAGCCGTGCAGACGGTCATGCGCCGCTACGGCCTGCCCGAGCCGTACGAACAGCTGAAGGCGCTGACCCGTGGCCACGGCATCACCAGGGATTCGATGCGCGAATTCATCGGCGGCCTCGACCTGCCGGCCGATGCGAAGCAGCGCCTGCTCGACCTGACACCCGGCGGCTACATCGGCCTGGCCGAGGCGCTGGCGAAGGACATCTGAGCAGTTGCCCGCCTGGAGCAAGCCGACCCGGCAGCGAGGAAACGTGTATTCGCCGACCGTACGATTCACTCCTTGCCCGGGCTTGCGGGCATCGACCTCGGGGGAAGCCTCGTACCTGGGCGATTCATTCACTCTCGCGTGGGACTCATGAAACAAATCGCGGCAGTCCTGCTCCTCCTGCTGGCGTCGACTTCCGCCCGGTCGGTTCAAAATTGCTCCGTAACGGAGCGAGATCTCATCGGTGCGTGGAGTAGCAGCGGCGGCTCCGGATTCTTCCAGGAATTCTCGCTAGAGAAAGTCGCCGACTCGCGCACATTCAATTCCTGGCTTCACGAGAGCCCCGAGCTGTCGAATGCCACTTGGAAGCTCGAGAGCTGCCAGCTGACCGTTACGCCGCAGCATGGAGAATTCGATCCATTCCGGTTCAAGGTTCTCGGCCTCAAAAATGGCAAGCTGCGCTTATATGACGAGTCGGATCGCATCGAATCGGTCTACGTGCGCTTGCCAAGTGAACCCTAACGATTCAGGCGGACAACGGCGCCCCCGTCGTGCCGGGCAGCGCCTGCGCCAGCCATAGCCCGAACACCTCGCGATCAGATCGTGCCGGCCCGGCACACGGGCCGCCGCATCCGTCTCGTACACCGGAAACATCATGTCGCAACACCATCAGAGCCCTCGATGCCGCAAGGGAGGAAAGTCTCCGATACGCAAACGGCCGACATCTCGCGAGGCCGGCCGTTTGCTGGGTTGCTCCGTTTTACGCGGCTTTCTTGGTCAACCCTCGGCCTCCAGCGCCGCCCGCACTGCCGGCCGCTCCGCCGCGCGTTTCTGGAAAGCCAGCAACGCCGGGAAGCCGGACAGGTCCAGCTCGACGGGCTTCGCCCAGTTGGTCACGGTGAACAGGTAGGCATCGGCCACGGTGAAATGTTCGCCCAGCAGCCACGGCTGCTTTGCCAGAACACCTTCCAGCAACGCGTAGCGTTTGCGCAGGTATTCCTTGCGCTCCTGCCTGACTTCCGCCGGCGTTTCCGGCTTGAACAGCGGGCTGTAGGTCTTGTGAAGTTCGGAGTTGATGTAGCCGAGCATCTCCTGCAGACGGTAGCGCGCCAGCGTGCCGTTGGCCGGCGCGAGGCCGCTCGCGGGCTTGAGGTCGGCCAGGTATTGCACGATCGCCGTGCCTTCGGTCAGCAGCTCGCCGTTGTCAAGCACCAGGGCCGGCACATAGCCTTTCGGGTTGACCTGCCAGAAATCCGCGCCGGACTCGGTGCGCTTGGCCTTGCCGTCGACCTTTTCCAGCGGCAGGTCGATGCCGGCTTCCAGCGCTACGATGTGCGGCGAGAGCGAGCAGGCGCCGGGGGAGTAATAGAGCTTCATGCATTTCTCCGTGAGTAGGGATGTCGGGAAGAACCATCAGCGCTGGCGGCAACGACTGGCTATGCCCCCGCGGTGAGGAGCGCATGTTAGCCATACATGGTTACTGATCGATACCATGTAACTCCAAGTTAGCGCAAAATGCGGTATCTCGGTGGTTACCGGAATCAGCAAGGACGGACGTCGATGGGCTTGCCTGTACGCAAAAGCAAAGTTGCCGCTCCGCCGGCCTGCCCGCTCACCGAATGCCTTGCGCTGCTGCGCGGGGCCTGGGCGGCCAACGTCATCTGGTACCTGAGCGCCGAGCCACGCCGTTTCGGCGAATTGCGCCACGACATCCCGCGCATCTCCGCACGCGTGCTGAGCGCACGGCTGCGCGAGCTGGAATCGCGCGGGCTGGTGACGCGGCGGGTGCTGGACACCTCGCCGCCATCGGCCGAATACGCCCTCACCCTTCTCGGCCGCGAACTGCTGCCCGCCATCCAGGCCATCACCAACGTGGGCCAGAAGTTGATCGCGGAATGGGAAACGCGCACCCCGGCCGTGCCGATCCGAGCCGCGCGTGCAGCGGTGAAGTGAGCGAGCCGGTCGCCGGAAGCGCGGCGACCGACACCTCGCAGCTGACTCAGATTTCGTCCGACCCTTCGTTGACACCTTCGAACAGGAACGTCGACAGATAACGCTCGCCGGTGTCCGGCAGCATCGCCAGCAGCACCGAGCCTTGCGGCGCATCGGCGGCCACCTGCAGTGCCGCGGCCAGGGTGGCGCCGGAGGAGATGCCAGTGAAGATGCCTTCCCGCTGCGCCAGCTGGCGCGACGTATCGCGGGCCAGCACGTCGTCGATCAGCACGAACTGATCGGCCACCTTGCGGTTGAGCACGCCCGGCACGAAGTCCGGCGTCCAACCCTGGATCTTGTGCGGCTGCCATTCCTTGCCGGACAACAGGCCTGCACCGGCCGGCTCGCTGGCGATGATCCGCACTTCCGGACGCGCCACCTTCAGCACCTCGCCCACGCCGGTCAGAGTGCCGCCGGTACCCCATCCGGTGACGAAGTAGTCCAGCCGGCGGCCGGCGAAGTCGCGCAGGATCTCCGGCGCGGTGGTCTGCCGGTGGTATGCCGGGTTCGCTGGATTCTCGAATTGATTGGCGAGGAACCAGCCATGCTGCCGCGCCAGTTCCGCCGCCTTGCGCACCATGCCGGTGCCGCGCTCGGCCGCCGCCGTCAGCAGCACCTTGCCGCCGTAGGCCCGGATCAGCTTGCGCCGCTCGATGGAGAAGGTTTCGGTCATCACCGCCACGAACGGGTAGCCGCGCGCCGCGCATACCGCCGCCAACGCCACGCCGGTGTTGCCCGAGGTGGCCTCGATCACGGTCTGCCCTGGTTTCAGCGTGCCGCGCTGTTCGGCGTCGAGGATGATCGCCAGGGCAAGTCGATCCTTCACCGAACCGGCGGGATTGAATGCCTCCACTTTCACGTAGAGTTCGACGTGCTTCGGCGCGAGGCGATGGAGCTTGACGATCGGCGTGTTGCCGATGGTGTCGAGGATGCTGTCGTAGATCATGGAAACGCTCCGGCAGAAACTTGAGAGAGAAACCGTCGCACGATCATGCTACGGCTCAGGTGAAGATTTTCGTCAGGCGCGGTGAACCGCCGCCAATGCATTGGTGCGGATCGGCCTAGCCACGTTCGGGACAGGGATCTCGTGCACCGTGGCCCCCAGCGGCGGCTGTCCGAACCAGGCCAGCGACACAGCGAGCGCCGCCACTTCGCCCAGGATCAGCAAGGCCGGCGAGCGCACCGCGTGGAGCGCCGCGCGCTCGGCCAGATTGGCCAGGGTGCCGGTGATCACCCGCTGCTCCGGGCGCGAACCGTTCTCGATCAGCGCAAACGGGGTCGACGGCGCACGGCCGTGTTCGATCAGCCGCGCGCGCAGCTCGGCCAGCTCGGCCACACCCATGTACACCGCCAGCGTCTGCCGCTCCTGCGCCAGCGCAGCCCAGTCCAGGGTGTCGCGGGAAGACTGGCAGTGCGCGGTGACAAAACGCACCGACTGCGCATGGTCGCGATGGGTCAGCGGCACCCCGGCATAGGCCGCGCAGGCCACCGCAGCGGTGATACCCGGCACCACTTCGTACGGGATCCCGTGATCGCGCAGGAACTCGAGCTCTTCGCCGCCGCGGCCGAACACGAACGGATCGCCGCCCTTCAGCCGCACGACCCGCCGCCCGGCTCGGGCATGCTGCAGCAGCAAGGCATGGATGCCGTCCTGGGTGGTGTGGTGATGACCGGCCTGTTTGCCGACCTCGATGCGTTCGGCATCGCGGCGTGCCAGATCGAGCACCTCGGCGCTGACCAGCCGGTCATGCAGGATCACGTCGGCCTCGTTCAACGCGCGCAGCGCACGCAAGGTCAGCAGGCCGGGATCGCCGGGGCCTGCGCCCACCAGCACCACCGACCCTGTCGATGCCGCCGGCGCGGCGGCCAGAGCCTGTTCCGCCGCCTGCCGCGCCTGCTCCGGCCGACCCTGACGAAGCAGGGTCGCCACCGGTCCGGCGAACAGGCCTTCGTAGAAACGCCGGCGCGCGGCGAGGTCGGGATGGCGCAGGCGAATGCGCCGGCGCAGGCGCGCCGCCAGCGTGGCCAGCGCGCCCAGCGAATGATCGAGCAGCGTCTCCAGCCGCTCGCGCAGCAACCGCGCCAGCATCGGCGCTTCGCCGCCGCTCGATATCGCGATGGTCAGCGGCGCCCGGTCCACCACCGCCGGCACATGGAAACTCGACAAGGCCGCATCGTCGACCACATTGACGAAGATCCGGCGCAGCCCGGCAAAGGTGGCGATCACCCGGTTCAATTCGACGTCCGAGGTTGCCGCCACCACCAGCCAGACCCGGTCCAGCCAGCTCTCCTGGAACGCATCGCGGCGATGGGCGATGCGTCCCGCCGCTACCCAGCGCTGCAACTGCGGCGTGAGCGTGGGCGCATTCACGGTCACCTGTGCCTGCGCGCCGAGCAAGGCGGCGATCTTGCGTTCGGCCACCGCCCCGCCGCCCACGACCAGCACGGCGCGGCGGGACAGATCGGCGAACAAGGGATAGAGCTTCATTCGGACGGAACCGCTTCGCATGCACGAGGATGAGGCCACGCTACGCAGCGCACTCCACCCACGCAAATGATTTGCATCGCCATACATATGCCATCGCGTTATGAACCGCCCGGAACGACACAATCCTTGACCTTATGACCAAATGGACGTATAGACGTCTGATCATGATCGACAATATCCACCTCGACGAACGACCGCATGGCCACCTTTCGGCCCTCCACACGCATGCGCAAGGCATGATTCCGGTTCGTATCATGCGATGTATCCGTGTTCCGCTCGCGCCTCAATCCAACGACTCCGACCGTTCACGAGCCCATCGCCATGACGTTGATCCAGTTACGCTATCTCGTTGCCATCGCCGACTCCGGCCTCAACATCACGCTGGCCGCCGAACGCGTCCACGCCACCCAGCCCGGCCTCAGCAAGCAGCTTCGGCAACTTGAGGACGAGCTGGGTTTCCAGCTGTTCGTGCGCAAGGGCAAGAGTCTCGACTCGGTAACCCAGGCCGGGCGGCACGTGCTGGAGCGCGCCCGCACGATCCTCGCCGAGGCCGCCAACATCCGTTCGATCGCCGCCAACCTGCGCAACGATGCGCGCGGCGAACTGCGCATCGCCACCACACATACGCAGGCCCGTTTCGCCCTGCCCGCCGCCATTGGCGCATTGAGCGTGCTCTATCCGCAGGTCAGCGTGCACCTGCAGCCGAGCCGCGACGCGGAAGTGCTGGCCCAGCTGGAAGCCGGCCGGGTCGACCTCGCGGTGATCAGCACCGCCGGCGCGCCACCAGGTACCGGCATCGCGCTGCCGGCCTACCGCTGGCACCGGGTGATCGTCGCACCGCAAGGGCATCCGCTGACGAGCAGCGGCCAGCCGCCTTCCCTCGATCAGCTGGCGGCGCTGCCGCTGGTCAGCTACGAATCCTCGCTGAAGGCCGAATCTTCGCTGCGCCGGGCGTTCGAGGCCGCCGATCTGAAGCCGCATATCGTGATGACCGCCGGCGATGCCGACCTGATCAAGACCTATGTGCGTGCCGGCCTGGGCATCGGCGTACTGGCCGAAATGGCCATGCTCGACAGCGACACCGACCTGGACACGCTGCCGGCCGACCATCTGTTTCCCCAGTGCACGACCTGGATCGTGCTGCGCCGGGAAAGCGTGTTGCGTGAATACGTGCTGGAGTTCATCGCCCAGTTCGCACCGCATCTGGACCGCCGCGACGTGGTGCGCGCCATGGCCGTCGATGCGGCACCGCCCGAGTGGTCGGCAGTGCCGCACTGGCGCGAACGGCCGACCGTTCCGCTGCCCGACGCGGCCTGAGTTTCGCGTAGGAGCGCACCTTGTGCGCGAATGCCTTCCGCTGCGTGACGAAGTGCATCGCGCACAAGGTGCGCTCCTACATGAAACCGCGCTACCTCAGCCTTCGATCAAACCCTTGTTGCGCAACAGCGCCAGCACCTGGCGGGCCAGCGCGGCCGGCTCGGCGGCATTGCCGTCGATGCGAAGCTCCGGCTGTTCGGGTGCTTCGTAGGGATCGCTGATGCCGGTGAACTGGGTGATCTTGCCGGCACGCGCCTGTGCGTAGAGCCCCTTGCGGTCGCGCGCTTCGCATATCTCCAGCGTGGTGGCGACATGGATCTCGACGAAGTCGCCATGGGCCTCGACCAGCGCGCGGGATTCCGCGCGGGCATCGGCATACGGGGCGATCGGCGCGCACACCGCGATGCCGCCGTGACGCACGATCTCGCTGGCGACGTAGCCGATGCGGGTGACGTTGGCGGCGCGATCCTCACGCGAGAAACCCAGGCCGCGCGACAGGTGCTTGCGTACCTCGTCGCCGTCCAGCACGGTCACCGACCGGCTGGTGTGCTCCAGCAGCTGCGCGATCACCGCCTGCGCGATGGTCGACTTGCCGGCGCCGGACAGACCGGTGAAGAACAGTGCGAATCCGCGCGGCGCATGCACCGGGTGGCGCTCGCGCAGGATCTTCACCACGTCGGGGAAACTGAACCACGCCGGGATTTCGCTGCCCTCGTGCAAGTGCTTGCGCAACTGCGTGCCGGAGATATCGCGCACTTCGTCGTCGTCGGTGACCTCGGTCGATGGCAGATAGCTGTCCCGATTGGCCGCGTAGACCATCGCCGGGAACGGCACGATCCGGATGCCCAGTTCGGCCTGATGCTGCTCCAGCAGCGTCTGCGCGTCGAACGGTCCGTAGAACGGCTGCCCGCTGGAATCCTTGCCGGGACCGGCGTGATCGCGCCCGACGATGAAATGGCTCGCGCCGTAGTTCTTGCGGATGATCGCGTGCCACAACGCCTCGCGCGGACCGCCCATGCGCATCGCCAGCGGCAGCAGCGACAGCTTCACGCTGTCGGCGGGATAGTGCGGCAGCAGCGCACGGATGCAGCGCACGCGAGTGTAGTGGTCGACGTCGCCCGGCTTGGTGCGGCCCACCGAAGGCTGTATCAGCAGTTTCGCGCCGACCTGCTGCGCCGCGCGCTGAGTCAACTCGCGGTGCGCGCGGTGCATCGGGTTACGCGTCTGGAACGCCACGATGCGGCTCCAGCCGTTCGCCGCAAACCATTCGCGCAGGCTGCGCGGCGTATCGCGCAGCTCGCCGAAGTCGTAGTGCGCGGGAGGCTGGATACCGCGCACGCGGCCACCCAACGCCACCGGCTTGGTGCGATCGAGCAACTCGGCCACACCCGGATGCAGGCGGTCGGTGCTGCCGAATACCTGCTTCGCTTCATGCAGGCGATCGGGCCAGTAGATGTCCTGCACTTCGAGCACCGCCAGCGGTACGCCCTGGCTGTCGCGCAGCGCCACTTCGCTGCCGCTGCTCAGCTTGGCGGCGAAGTCCTCGCTCACGTCCAGCGTGATCGGGATCGGCCACAGCGTGCCGTCGGCGAGGCGCAGCTCTTCCACCACGCGATCGTAGTCGCGGCGTCCCAGGAAGCCTTCCAGCGGCGAGAACGCGCCGCTCAGCAGCAGCTCCAGATCGCATAGCTGGCGCGTGTCCAGATCCACGCCGGGCAACTGCGCGCTGCGCTGTTTCAGTGCTTCCGCTTCGGCGTGCGGCAGGTACAGCTCCTTCAGCACACCGCCGTGCGGGGCGACCAACACGTCGTCGAGAACAATATCGGGGCTGGTGGCAAGCGCGGTGTGACTCATGGTGTCGGGTCCGATCGGTACGGGTTGATTGAAGTTGAACGCGCCATCGCGATGGCGACGGCTGGCGAGTTACGCGATGCTGTGCAGTCCGCACTCGCGTTTGAGTCCGAAAAAGCGGGTGTCCTCGGCGTCCATGCCCGGCTCCCAGCGATGGCTGGTATGGACGTCGCCGATCGATACGTAGCCCTGGCTCCACAACGGGTGGTACGGCAAACCATGGCGCGCGAGGTAGTGACCGACGTCGCGATCGGTCCAGTCGGCCAGCGGGTGGAACTTCCAGCGACCGTTGCGATGCTCGGCAAAGTCGATCGTCGCACGGCTGCGCGACTGCCCTCGGCGCAAGCCGGCGAACCAGCCGGCGGCTTGCAGCTCGGCCAGCGCGCGCTGCATCGGCTCGACCTTGCGCAGTTGGTTGTAGCGATCCAGGCCGGCCACGCCCTGCTCCCAGAGCCGCCCATGCCGCGCCTCCATCCAGGCGCGGCTGAGCGGCGAGCGGTAGACCTTGAGGTTCAGCGCCAGCCGTTCGGTCAGCTCGTCGACGAATTGGTAGGTTTCGGGGAACAGGTAGCCGGTGTCGATCAGCACCACCGGCATCCGCGGCTGCTGCCGCGTGACCAGGTGCAGCGACACCGCCGCCTGCGCGCCGAAACTGGACGACAGCACGTGATCGCCGCCGATGTGTTCCAGCGCCCACGCCACACGCTGCTCGGCGGTGAGGCGCGCCAGCGCGACATTCAGTTCGGCCAGGGCCTGCGGTTCGTGAGGCGCCTGCTCGACCAGCACGGCATTCATGCCACCACCTCGACTGGAATACGCCGCGAGGGCGCCGGCGTGAGGATGCCGGCGCGCACCAGAAAATCGCCGAAGCCTTCGCACTCGCCACGCTCGGCCGCGTAGCGCGCGAACAGCGGAGCCAGCGTGTCCAGGATCGTCGCCTCGTCCACGTTTTCGCGATGCACCTGGTTCAGCCGCTGGCCGACGAAGTCGGCGCCGAGTCGCAGGTCATAACGCCCCGGTCCGCGCCCGACCAGAGCGATCTCGCCCAGGTAAGGCCGCGAGCAGCCGTTGGGGCAGCCGGACAGGCGCAGCAGGATCGGCGCGTCGGCGAGGCCGTGGCGCGCCAGCAGCGCTTCCAGTTTCGGCAGCAGCGCCGGCAGGTAGCGCTCGCTCTCCGCCATGGCCAGGCCGCAGGTAGGCAGCGCGACGCAGGCGATCGCGTGGCGACGAATGCCGCTCTGCTTCGCATAAACGTCCAGACCGTATTCGCGGACGATGGCGTCGATGCGGGGGCGCTCATGAGCGGCGACGTTCGCCACGATCACGTTCTGGTTGCAGGTCAACCGGAAGTCGCCGGCATGCACTTGCGCAAGCTCGCGCAGGCCGCTGAGCCAGCGACGCTCGCCCACGTCGGCCAGCCGGCCGGATTCGATATGCAAGGTGAGATGCCAGTGGCCGTCGTGGCCCTCGACCCAGCCGTAACGATCGCCGTTGTGTTCGAAGCGGTAGTCGCGCGCCGGCGCCAGCGCGTAGCCCAGGCGCGACTCCAGCTCCACCTTGAACGCGTCCAGGCCGCGATGGTCCAGCGTGTATTTCAATCGCGCATGCTTGCGCTCGACACGGTCGCCCCAGTCGCGCTGCACGCCGATCACCGCCTCGGCCACGCCGAACAGCTGCTCCGGCGTGGCGAAGCCGATCACGCTGGCCAGCCGCGGATAGGTGGTGGCGTCGCCGTGACTGGCACCCATGCCGCCGCCGATGGCGATATTGAAGCCCCGCAGCACGCCGTGCTCGACGATGGCGATCAGGCCCAGGTCCTGCGCGAACACATCGATGTCGTTGAGCGGAGGGATCGCCAAGCCGATCTTGAACTTGCGCGGCAGGTAGGTGGCGCCGTACAGCGGCTCGCGCTCTCCGACAGCCGGCTCTTCGACAGCCGGCTCTTCGACAGCAGCCTCCTCGCCAACCAGCTGTTCGCCGTCCAGCCATATCTCGTGGTACGCCCGCGTCTTCGGCGCCAGTTCGGTGGACAGCCGCGTGGCCCAGGCGTAGGCCTCGGCGTGCGCGGACGATTCGATCGGATTGGCCGTACTCACCACGTTGCGCACCACGTCGCCGCAGGAGGCGATGGTGGTCGCCAGTGCATCGTGGATCGCCGCGATGGTCGGCTTGAGCTTGCGCTTGATGATGCCGTGCCACTGGAACGTCTGCCGCGTGGTGATGCGCAGCGAACCGCTGGCGTAGTCGCGGGCGATGCGGTCGAACACCAGCCATTGCGCCGGCGTCACCACGCCGCTGGGCAGGCGCGCGCGCAGCATGAAGGCATAGGCTGGCTCGAGTTTCTGCCGGCGGCGCTCCTCGCGCAGGTCGCGGTCGTCCTGCTGGTAGCTGCCGTGGAACTTCAGCAGCTTGGTGTCGTCGTCGGCGATCGCGCCGGTGACCGTATCGGCCAGCCCTTCGACGATGCCGCCACGCAGGAAACGGCTGGCGGCCTTGATCTGTTCAAGATGCGAGAGTTCCGTAGTCATGTCAGTACACGTCGCGGGCGTAGCGGCCCTGCTGCAGGAGTTCGGCGAGCCAGGCCTTCGCCTCGTCGGGCGACTGGTCGCCGTGGGTGGCGATCACGTCGATCAGCGCCGCGTGGACATCGCGGGCCATGTGCGTGGAATCGCCGCAGACGTAGATATGCGCACCGCCTTTCAACCAGGCATGCAGTTCCGCACCCCGCTCGCGCAGGCGCTGCTGGACATAAGTTTTATGGGCGGCGTCGCGCGAGAACGCCAGGTCGAGCCGGTGCAGCGAACCGTCCTTCAGCGCCTGCTGCCACTCCACCTGGTAGAGGAAGTCGCTGGCGAAGTGGCGGTTGCCGAAGAATAGCCAGTTGCGGCCCGTGGCGCCGCTCTCCCGGCGCTCCTGCACGAATGCCCGGAACGGCGCCACGCCGGTGCCCGGCCCGATCATGACGATGTCACGCGCACCATCGGCCGGCAGGCGGAAGCGCTCGTTCGGTTCGATGAAAATGGGCAGCTTGCCGTCCTCGTCGGTCGCGGCGAGCAAGCCGGAGGCGGCACCCCAATGGGTGCTGCCATATGTTTCGTATTCGACCACCGCAACCGTGAGGTGCACTTCCTCGCCCACGGCCTTGGGGCTGGAGGCGATCGAGTAGAGCCGCGGCGCCAATGGCCGCAGCGCGGCCACCAGCACCTCTGCGGGCCAGGTCGCCGGGTGGCGGCGCAGCAGGTCGATCGGCTGGTCGGCCGCCAGCAGCGCCGTGAACTCCGCGGAATGTTCCTTCTGCAGCACGCGCGTCAACCCGTCGTCGCCGCTGGCGGCGGCCAGTGCCGCCACGAAGGGTCGATTGAGCCGGGTGATCTCGCGCTCGCGCTCCAGCCATCGCCGCAATGCCAGCGTGCGGCCCTGGTGCGTGACTTCCTGCGCGCCGTCGAGCCGCAGCGCGTCCAGCCATTGGTCGACCAGCGCCGGCGGATTGCGCGGCCACACGCCCAATGCGTCGCCGGGCTCGTAGCGCAGCCCGGAACCTTCCAGCGACAACTCGATATGGCGCACGTCGCGTTCGCTGTCGCGCGCCACGATGCGCTGATTGGCCAGCACGGTGGCGGCGAACGGCTGCTCGCGCGAATGGCTGCTGCGGCTGGGCACGGCATGCAGCGGAGTGACCCGGGCGGACACGCCGGCCTGTTTCAGCAGTTCGCGCGCCTGCTCCAGCGTCTGTTCCGTCCAGGGCGCGGCCACCGCCTCGATCTCCACATCCGCCTCGCCCAGCGCGGCGAAACGGGTGCCGCCCAGCTCGGCCAGCCGGGCATCGAGCTGGCGGCCGATCACGCAAAATTGCGGGTAGCTCGAATCGCCCAGCCCCAGCACGGCGAACTGCAACGCCGGCAGCTTCGGCGCACGCTTGCCGGTGATGAACTCGAACAGGCCGCGGGCATCGTCCGGCGGCTCGCCGTCGCCCTGGGTGCTGATCACCAAGACCAGATGACGTTCCTGCGCCAGCTCGCGCTGCGGGTAGGCGTCGGCGCGCAGCAGCCGGACCGGCAGGCCGGCAGCCTCGCTGCGCCTGACCAGCTCCTCGGCGATGCGCTTCGCGTTGCCGGTCTGGCTTCCGTAGACGATGGTCAGCCGCTCGGCCGTTCTGCCCGCCACGGCCACGGCCGCTGGACCAATGCGTTGCGCCTGCGCCGCCTGAGCGGCGGCCCACGCGGCGACCCAGTACAGCTGCGCCGTGGTCAGCCCTTCCACGCCCCGGGTCAGCAGGGCGAGTTTTTCCGCGTCCAGGCTCACTGCGGGAAGGTTCGGCACGACGACAGAATTCACGATGGCTCCATTTGGACGTCTATACTTCTCGACGTCCAAATTATTTTTTAACCGTGCCCTTGGGAAAGGATGTGTCGGCATGTGCTTATGCCGAGGCCTTATTTCCGTGGGGACAGCTTGCTTCGGATACTCGGCACCATTCCGCACCGCGCACGGATGCCCCCATGCCGCCGCTCTCCGAATTCCTCACTTTCGCCGCCGTGGGCGCGCTCGCCCAGCTGGTCGACGGCGCGCTGGGCATGGCCTACGGCGTCGTCTCCGCCGCGATGCTGCTGGGGCTGGGCCTGCCACCGGCGGTGGCCAGCGCCAGCGTGCACTACGCCGAGACCTTCACCTGCGGCGCCTCCGGCCTCAGCCATCTGGCAGCCGGCAATGTGCGCCGGCAGCTGTTCTGGGCGCTCGTTCTTCCGGGCGTGCTCGGTGCGGTGATCGGTGCCTACGTGGTCAGCCATGTCCCGGCCATGTGGATGCGGCTGGCCCTGACGCCCTACCTGCTGGGCATGGGCCTGTTCCTGCTGCTGCGCGGGACCCGGCTCAAGAGCCGCCATGACGACAGCGTTCCGCGCGCCACCCACCCACTGGGATTGATCGCCGGCTTCGCCGACGCGGTGGCCGGTGGCGGCTGGAGCGCCGTGACCGTCACCACCCTGGTGGCTCGCGGCGCCACGCCACGCACCGTGATCGGCACGGTGCACCTGGCCAAATGCGTGGTCAGCGCCGCCGCCAGCGTCAGCTTCCTGCTGCATGTCGGCGCCACCCACGGCACGGCGGTACTGGGCCTGATCGCCGGCGGTGTGGCCGCCGCTCCGCTGGGCGCGTTGTTTGCCCGGCACCTGCCGGCCCGGGCAGCGACGCTGCTGGCCGCCACCGCCGTGCTGGCGCTGGGGCTCAACAATGTCATGAAGGTACTGCACTGACATCGAGCCCGCCCGCGACCGCTACAATGCGCCGATGACCCAACCCACCCCCTATCCGATCGAAGTCAGCGGCTCGTTGAAGCAACCGCTGGGCATGTCGCCCGCCCGGTTCCTGCGCGACTACTGGCAGAAACGGCCGTTGCTGATCCGCCACGCCTTCCCCGATTTCCAGCCGCCATTGCAGCCGGATGACCTGGCGGGACTGGCCTGCGAGGAAGGCGCCCTGGCCCGTCTGATCGTGCATGACGAGAAACGCGGCCGCTGGCACGTCAATTCCGGCCCGCTGAACGAAGCGGACTTCGCGAAAACGCCCAGCACCCACTGGACCTTGCTGGTACAGGACGTCGACAAGTGGGACGCGGATGTCGCCGCATTGCTGCAGCACTTCGACTTTCTGCCCAGCTGGCGCGTCGATGACGTGATGGTCTCCTACGCCGAACCGGGCGGCGGCGTCGGCGCGCATGTCGACCAGTACGACGTCTTTCTGCTGCAAGGCCTGGGCCAGCGCCACTGGGCGATCAGCGATGACTTGATGGCACCGAAGGAATTCCGTCACGACGTCGAACTGAAGCAGCTCGCCCAGTTCGAGCCGACCCACGAGTGGCTGCTGGAACCGGGCGACATGCTGTACCTGCCGCCTGGCGTGCCGCACGACGGCGTCGCCTTCGGCGGTCCGTGCATGACATTCTCGATCGGCATGCGCGCGCCCTCGCAGGCCGAGCTGACCGGCGACCTGGCCGACCATATCGCCGAGCATCTGCCGGAAGAGCTTCGCTATACCGACCCCGACCTGAAGCCGGCCAGGGCGGCCGGCGAGATCGACCGCGCCGCGATCGATCGCCTGAAGACCACGCTGCCGTTCGCCGCCGCGCTGAACGACGACATGCTGCGCGACTGGTTCGGCTGCTTCATCACCCGCTATCGCAACGCCCAGGTACCGGCACCACTGGAAAAGCCGCTGAGCGATGCCGCTTTGGCCAGGCAACTCGATGCCGGCACGCAGCTGCTGCGCCATCCGTGGTCGCGGCTGGCCTGGAGCCGCGGCAAATCCGGCTGCACGCTGTATGCCAGCGGCCAGGCCTATCCGGCCACACCCGCACTGGCGCAGCAGCTTTGCGGGCAGCGCGTGCTCGGCCTCGGCGGCAAACCGACCGCCGCCGAACGTGCGCTGCTGCTGGCGCTGATCAATGATGGCCATCTCCTGCCGAGAAAATCCCGCCGCCGATGAAGCTGCAGCACTTCCGCCTCGAAGTTGCCGATTGGTCACGCGAAGACCAGCGCGCAGCCCTGCTCGATCTGCGTGGCACCGTGTTCGTCCAGGAGCAGGCCGTGCCCGAGCAACGCGAGCGGGACGGTCTCGATGTCGACTGCTGGCACGTACTGGCGCGCGACGACGCCGGCCGGCCGATCGGCTGCGGCCGGCTCACCCCGGCGCACAAGATCGGCCGCATGGCGGTGCTGCGGGAATGGCGCGGCCAGGGCGTCGGCCTGGCACTGCTGCACGAACTGATCGCACACGCCCGCGCGCAGGGCTGGCCTGAAGTGGCGCTGGATGCCCAGGTCGACGCGATCGGCTTCTACGAACGCGAAGGTTTCATCGCGTATGGCGCGGAATTCGAGGATGCCGGGCTGGTGCATCGGGCGATGCGCCTGAGCCTGACCAAGGCCGCCGGTGAAGAGCCCTTGCTGCGCGACATCGGCGCGCTGCCCGCCGGCTCGCGCAGCGAAACCGCCGCGGCGCGGCTGCAGCTGCTGGGCGAGACGCGCCATCAGCTGTCCATTTACGTGCCGCTGCTCGGCAACGACAGCTACGCCGGCGCGGAAGAACTGGCCGAGTTGCGGCGCATCGCGATCTCCGGCCGCGGCGCGAAGATCCACATCCTGCTGCACGACCCCGCGGCGGCCTTGCGCAACGACCATCGCCTGGTCGCGCTGGCGCAGCGCCTGTCCAGCGCGATCCAGATCCGCACGCCGCTGGAGGAAGCCGACCTGGCCTATGTCTCGGCCTATCTGCTCAACGACGCCGGCGGTTACCTGTTCCTGCCCGAGGCGGATCGCCCGCAAGGCCGCGCCGCCCTTCGCGATCGGGCGAACCAGGCACCGCTGCAGCAGCATTTCGATGAAGTGTGGGAGCGCGCCGAACGCGCCAGCATTCTGCAGGCGCTGGGTATCTAGCTGCCATGTCGGATTCGGCTGAACACACGCTGGCCCAGATTTTCCCGCTGCCGGTCGCCAACGGTCTCGGCAATCACGTGAAACCGCTGCCCGCGGCGAAAAATCGCCGGGCCATCCTCACGAATCCATGCCGGCAGCCCGTTTTCGACGCTTTGCAGGTTGCCGCGTCGCAGCAAGCAAAGGCTAAGCAAGCAAAGGTTATAATTGTCCGGATTCTCCCCAGTCATCCACTTGAAGGGCCTGTCGGGCTTGAATACCGACAGAAAACCGCGACTTCAAGGTCACACGGATGGCTGCAAGCATCCCTTCCCTGCCGGTGGTGACGTGAGTACAAACCTGATCCGCGAGTTCTTCGAATCTTCCCAACTCGCTGGCGGCAACGCCGATTACGTGGAATCGCTTTATGACGCCTGGCTGGCCGACGCCTCGTCGGTACCCGCCGAGTGGAGCAAGTATTTTGAAACCTTCAAGGGCCGCGAGTCGGGAGACGTCTCCCATACCGCGGCCATCGCGCGTATCGAGGCCGCGCAGAAGCAGCGTCATGCGGGCAATGGCGCCGCCACGCCGGTCAGCGACGAGCATGCGCGCAAGCAAGCCGGCGTACTCCGCCTGCTGACCGCTTATCGCTCGCGCGGCCATCTCGCCGCCGACCTTGATCCGCTCGGCCTCACCGAGAAGATGCCGGCGCCGGATCTGGGCCTAGCCTTCCACAGCCTCTCCGACGCCGACCTGGATACCGAATTCGACTGCGGCAACTACGCCGGCGGCGGCCAGCGCCTGAAACTGCGCGACTTTCTGAGCCGCCTGAAGAAGACCTATGCCAGCACGATCGGCACGGAATTCATGCACATCAGCAATCACGAGCAGCGCAACTGGATCTACAGCCGGCTCGAGCGGGCTGCCGGCAAGAGCACGCTGGACAAGGCCGGCAAGCAACGCGTGCTGGATGGCCTCACCGCGGCCGAAGGCCTCGAGCGCTATCTGCACACGAAGTACGTCGGCCAGAAGCGCTTCTCGCTGGAAGGCGGCGACAGCATGATCCCGATGATCGACGACGTCGTGCGCGCCGCCGGCGACAACGGCATCAAGGAGCTGGTGATCGGCATGGCCCATCGCGGCCGCCTCAACGTGCTGGTCAACATCCTGGGCAAGCCGCCGAAGACCTTGTTCGACGAGTTCGAAGGCAAGTTCGAGCATCCGGACGACCCGGCTCATTCGGGTGACGTGAAGTACCACATGGGCTTCTCCGCCGACGTCAAGACGCCCAAGGGCGGCGTGCACGTGGCATTGGCGTTCAACCCGTCGCACCTGGAGATCGTCAACCCGGTGGTGGCCGGCTCGGTGCACGCCCGCCAGAACCGCCGCCGCGACACGTTGCACACGCAGTCGATGGCCGTGCTGATCCATGGCGACGCCGCGTTCGCCGGCCAGGGCGTGAACATGGAACTGCTGAACATGTCGCAGGCCCGCGGCTTCAAGATCGGCGGCAGCCTGCACATCGTGATCAACAACCAGGTCGGCTTCACCACCTCCAATCCGCAGGATGCGCGCTCCACCATGTATTGCACCGACCTGGCCAAGATGGTCAATGCGCCGGTGCTGCACGTGAATGGCGACGACCCGGAAGCGGTGATCGCGGTGACCCGCCTCGCCTACGATTTCCGCAAGCAGTTCCGCCGCGACGTGGTGATCGACCTGGTCTGCTACCGCCGCCACGGCCACAACGAGGCCGACGAGCCGGCCGCCACCCAGCCGGTGATGTACCAGGTCATCCGCCAGCGGCCGACCGCGCGCGACCTGTACCAGCAGCAACTGGTGAAAGAAGGCGTGCTGGCCGAGGGCGACGCGCAGAAGCAGTTCGAGGCCTACCGCGACCGGCTGGAAGCCGGCGCACCGATGACCGAGCTCGACAACTCGCCGGTCCGCGACGGCCATGTGGACTGGGCGAAGTTCATCGGCGGCAAATTGTCGACGCCGACCGACACCAGCGTACCCAAGCAGAAGCTGCAGGAGCTCTCCGGCAAGATCCTCACCCTGCCCACCGACATCACGCTGCAGGCGCGCGTGGCGAAGATCTACGACGACCGCCGCAAGATGGCGACGGGCGAGCACCCGGCGGACTGGGGCTTCGCCGAGAACCTCGCCTATGCCACCTTGATCGATGCCGGCCACGACATGCGCCTGGTCGGCCAGGATTCCGGTCGCGGCACGTTCTTCCATCGCCATGCCGTGCTGCACGACCAGAAGGACGGCCACACCTACATGCCGCTGGCCACGGTCCGTGGCGGCGCCGACGTGGAAGTGATCGACTCGCTGCTCAGCGAAGAAGCGGTGATGGCGTTCGAATACGGCCACTCCACCACCGATCCGGACACGCTCAATATCTGGGAAGGGCAGTTCGGCGATTTCGCGAACGGTGCCCAGGTGGTGATCGACCAGTTCATCAGCTCCGGCGAAGCGAAGTGGAACCGCCTGTGCGGCCTGGTGCTGCTGTTGCCGCACGGCTACGAAGGCCAGGGCCCGGAGCACTCCTCCGCGCGCCTCGAACGCTTCCTGCAGCTGTGCGCTTTCGACAACATGCAGGTCTGCGTGCCGACCACGCCGGCGCAGGATTTCCACATGATTCGCCGGCAGATGCTGCGCCCGGTGCGCAAGCCGCTGATCGTGATGACGCCAAAGTCGCTGCTGCGCCACAAGCTGGCGGTGTCCTCGCTGGACGAGCTGGCCAACGGCAGTTTCCAGCTGGTGATCGGCGAACATCGCGAGCTGCCGGCGAAAAAGGTCAAGCGCGTCGTGCTGTGCTCGGGCAAGGTCTACTACGACTTGCTGGAGGACGCCGAGAAGCGTGGGCAGAACGACGTGGCCATCGTACGCGTCGAACAGCTGTATCCGTTCCCGCGCACCGAGGTCAGCGCCGAACTGGACAAGTATCCTTCCGCGAAGGAAGTGATCTGGTGCCAGGAAGAGCCGATGAACCAGGGTGCCTGGTTCCAGATCCGCCACCACTTGCAGGCTTGCATCGGCAGCAAGCACAGCCTCTCCTACGCTGGCCGCGCACGCTCGCCGGCACCGGCCGCAGGCCATCTCAACACCCATATCGCCGAACAGGCTGCACTCGTCGAGCAGGCGCTGGTTGCGCCAGTCGGCACCGACCATTCAGCAGAATAAAGGCCCAAGGATCCCTCATGTCCATCGAAGTCAAAGTCCCCGTTCTGCCCGAGTCCGTCTCCGACGCCACCATCGCCAGCTGGCACAAGAAAGCGGGCGATGCGATCAAGCGCGACGAGAACCTGGTCGATCTCGAAACCGACAAGGTGGTGCTGGAAGTTCCCTCGCCGGTCGATGGCGTGCTGAAGGAAATCAAGCACCAGGTCGGTGACACGGTGAACAGCCAGCAGATCATCGCCATCATCGAGGAAGGCGCTGTTGCCGCCGCCCCCACGCCGGCGGCGGAAACCCCGAAGGCGGCCGCGGCTGCACCAGCCGCCGCGCCGAAAACGGCAGCCAAGGGTGCCGACGACCTGTCCCCGGCCGGCCTGCGCGTGGCCACCGAGGAAAACATCGACCCGTCCAAGGTCGCCGGCACCGGTCGCGATGGCCGCGTGACCAAGGAAGACCTGGTCAATTACGGCAAGGGCGGCGCGGCCGCGCCGACTCCGGCCGCAACCCCCGCACCGGCGGCGAAACCGACTCCGGGCTCGCGTCCGGAAGAACGCGTGCCGATGACGCGCATGCGCTTGCGCATCGCCGAACGCCTGATGCAGTCGAAGAACTCCATCGCCATGCTCACCTCGTTCAACGAAGTGAACCTGAGCGAAGTCACGAAGATGCGCAAGACGCTGGGCGAGGCGTTCCAGAAGGAACACGGCATCAAGCTCGGCTTCATGAGCTTCTTCGTCAAGGCAGCCGCCGAAGCGCTGAAGCGCTATCCGTTCGTCAATGCGTCGGTCGACGGCAACGACGTGATCTATCACGGCTACCAGGACATCTCGATCGCGGTGTCCACCGACAAGGGCCTGGTCACTCCCGTGCTGCGCGATGTGCAGGACATGGGCTTCGCCGACATCGAGAAAGGCATCGCCGACTACGCCAAAAAGGCACGCGACAACAAGCTGTCGCTGGACGACCTGCAAGGCGGCACGTTCACCATCACCAATGGCGGCACCTTCGGATCGTTGCTGTCCACCCCGATCGTCAATCCGCCGCAGAGCGCGATCCTCGGCATGCACACGATCAAGGAACGCGCGATCGTCGATAACGGCCAGATCATCGCCGCGCCGATGATGTACATCGCGCTGTCCTATGATCACCGCATCATCGACGGCAAGGACGCGGTGCTGTTCCTGGTCGACATCAAGAACCAGCTGGAGAATCCGCAGCGCATGTTGCTCGGCCTGTAACGCCTTGAGCCCCTCTCCCGTCGGGAGAGGGGTTGGGGTGAGGGTTCGGTTGCACCGAACACTTCACCTCATCCGAACCCTTATCCGGCGCTTCGCGCCACCTTCTCCCGACGGGAGAAGGAAAGAGCCAAAGAGAAAACCATGAGCGAAAAATACGATGTCATCGTCGTCGGCGGCGGCCCGGCCGGTTATCACGCCGCCATTCGCGCCGCGCAGCTGGGACTGAAGAGTGCCGTGGTCGACGCGTTCGTCGGCAAGGACGGCAAGGCTGCGCTGGGCGGCACCTGTCTCAACGTGGGCTGCATCCCGTCCAAGGCGCTGCTCGATTCGTCCAAGCAGTTCTACAACCTGTCGCACAATCTGCCGGCACACGGCATCAGCGTGGAGAACGCCAAGGTCGACATGGCGACCTTCATCGGACGCAAGGACAAGATCGTCAAGCAGTTCACCGGTGGCGTCGACCAGCTGTTCAAGGCCAACAAGATCGTCAGCTTCTTCGGCAAGGGCAGACTGCTCAAGGGAAATGAGGTCGAGATCACCGGCAACGACGGAAAGAAGCAGACCATTTCCGCCACCAACGTGATCCTGGCTTCCGGTTCGGTGCCGATCGAGCTGCCGTTCGCCAAGTTCGACGGCAAGAACATCATCGACAACGCCGGCGCGCTGGACATCAACGCGGTACCCAAGCGCCTCGGCGTGATCGGCGCTGGCGTGATCGGCCTCGAACTGGGCAGCGTCTGGAACCGGCTCGGCGCCCAGGTGACCATCCTCGAAGCGCTGCCCGATTTCCTCGGCACCGCCGACGCGGACATCGCCAAGGTCGCCCAGCGCGAATTCAAGAAACAAGGCCTGGAGATCAAGCTCGGCGCCAAGCTCAGCAAGGCCGAGGTGAAGAAGGACGGAGTCCATCTCACCTATGCCGACAAGGACGGCGAGCAGACGCTGGTGGTCGACAAACTGCTGGTGGCCGTGGGCCGCCGTGCCTATACCGACGGTCTGCTGGCCGACGACACCGGCGTGAAGCTGGACGAACGCGGCCGCATCATCGTCGACGAGCATTGCCACACCGGCGTGGACGGTGTCTGGGCCGTCGGCGATGCGGTGCGCGGCCCGATGCTCGCCCACAAGGGTTTCGAGGAAGGTATGGCAGTAGCCGAGTGGATCGCGGGCAAGGCCGGCCACGTCAATTACGACACGATTCCGTGGGTGATCTACACCGAACCGGAAATCGCCTGGGCCGGCAAGACCGAGAAGGAATTGAAGGACGCCGGCATCCCGTACAAGGTAGGCAGCTTCCCGTTCGCCGCGATCGGCCGCGCTGTCGCGATGAACGAGGCCATCGGCCAAGTCAAGATGATCGCCCACGCCGAGACCGATCGCATCCTCGGCGTGCACATGGTGGGCCCGGGCGTTTCCGAGCTGATCGCCGAATGCGTCGTCGCTATGGAGTTCAAGGGCTCGTCCGAAGATCTGGCGCGCATCGTCCATGCGCACCCGACCCTGTCCGAGGCCGTGCACGAAGCGGCGCTGGCCGTCGACAAGCGCGCGATCCACAAGGGCAACTGAGCGCTGGATGCGCTCATACCGGACCGCCCGTGGATGGGCGTCGATCCGGGATCCAGCGCCTCCGCGCAACGACGGCCCGCTCGTGGCGACATGGGCGGGCCGTTGCTTTTGTTTGTAGGAGCCCGCGTGCGGGCGATGCTTTTGCTTTGAATTTCCCTACCCAACCATCAGAGCAAAAAGCATCGCCCGCGAGCGGGCTCCTACCCGGTTTCTTCGACTCAGGTCATGCCATGCCCCAACCCCCCGCCATATGCGTTTATTGCGGCTCCAGCTCCGGCAAGCATCCCGAATACACCGAACAAGCCCGCGCATTCGGCGCCGAGATGGCGAGGCGCGGCATCGCCCTGGTCTACGGCGGCGGCAAGGTCGGCCTGATGGGCACCGTGGCCGATGCCGTGCTGGCCGGCGGCGGCAAGGTGGTCGGCGTGATTCCGCGCCAGCTGGTGGATCTCGAAGTAGCCCACCCGGGCCTCAGCGAACTGCAAGTGGTCGACACCATGCACCAGCGCAAGACGCGCATGTACGAACTGTCCGTTGCGTTCGTCGCCCTGCCCGGCGGCTTCGGCACGATGGACGAGATGTTCGAGATGCTGACCTGGGCGCAACTCGGCCTGCACCGCTATCCGTGCGCATTCCTCGATGTACGCGGCTATTACGGTGGCCTGCGCGCGATGATGGATCACATGGTGGGCGAAGGCTTCGTGCGGCCCGGCCAGCGCGACAGCGTCTGGTTCGGCGATTCGATGGATGCGCTGTTCGACTGGATGGCCAGCTACGACGGCGGCCACGCATCCCGCGTGATCGGCCCGTCCAGCATCAAGGCCTGAAAAACCGGAGATCCGAGATGACTCTGTTCCGCGCCTTCCGCATCCACAGCGATGAAGCCGGCTACCGCGCCGGCATCGAAGCCATGAGCGCCGATGCGCTGTCGCCCGGCGAGGTGCTGGTCAAGACGGCGTATTCATCGGTCAACTACAAGGACGCCCTGGCCGGCACCGGCAAAGGCCGGATCCTGCGCACGTATCCGCTCAACGGCGGCATCGACGTGGCAGGCCACGTGATCGCCTCGACCGATCCCGCGTTCAAGGAGGGCGACGCCGTGCTGTGCACCGGCAGCGGCCTGTCCGAAACGCGCGATGGCGGCTACGGCGAATACGTGCGCCTCGACGCGCGCTGGACGATCCCGCTGCCGGCGGGACTCAGTCTGCGCGAAAGCATGATTCTCGGCACCGCCGGCTTCACCGCCGCGCTGGCGCTGCTGCGCATGCAGGACAACCGGCAGGTGCCGGCACTCGGTCCCATTGCAGTGACCGGCGCCAGTGGCGGCGTTGGCCAACTGGCGATCGACATCTTCAGCCGTGCCGGCTACGAAGTGCACGCGATCAGCGGCAAGGCGGATCATTTCGACGTGCTGCGCAGTCTCGGCGCCAGCGCATGCATCGATCGCCATCAGCTTGTCTTCAGCGGCAAGCCGATGGATTCCGCCCGCTTCGGCGGCGCGCTGGACAACGTCGGCGGCAGCATGCTGAGCGGCCTGCTGCCGCTGATCAGCCCATACGGCAACGTGGCGATCTGCGGCAACGCCGGCGGAATAGCATTCGACAGCACAGTGATGCCGTTCATCATTCGCGGCACCAGCTTGCTCGGCATCGCCTCAGCCGGCACCGCCCGCGATATCCGCGACAGCATCTGGCAGCACCTGGCCAGCGACTGGAAACCGCGGCATCTCGAACGCATCGCCACGCGCGAAGTCGAGCTGGACGGACTGCCTGGAATATTTACGCGTATGCTTACGGGTGACTCTTCGGGTCGCACACTCGTGCGTATCAACAACACGGTTTGACGAAACCGCGCTTGGAAGTACCATCACCACAGCTTAGAATCAACGAAACACGAAGGGGACTATCACCTTATGGCACGCATCCTGATCGTCGACGACTCCCCGTCACAATTGCTGGGCATCAAGCGGATCGTCGAAAAACTCGGGCATGAGACCCTTTCCGCAGAAGATGGTGCCGCTGGCGTCGAAGTGGCCAAGCTGGAAAAGCCCGATCTGATCCTGATGGATGTGGTCATGCCCAACCTCAACGGTTTCCAGGCCACCCGCACGATCAGCAAGAATGCCGACACCGCCCATATCCCGATCATCCTGGTAACCACCAAGGATCAGGAAACCGACAAGGTCTGGGGCATGCGCCAGGGCGCCAAGGCCTATGTGACCAAGCCGATCAAGGAAGAGGAACTGATCAAGGCGCTGAACGAGTTTCTGCCGCACTGATCGCCTGGCGACTCATCCGGTTCATGAAAAACGGCGCCCACAGGCGCCGTTTTTCGTTGGAATCCCGCTCCATCCATTACCGGCGCGGGTTGTAGTCCTTGAAATGCTCGTGCAGTGCCGCATAAGCCGCGCGTTGCTCGTCATTGTCGGCCGCCGGCGTGCGGATCGACAGTTCCACCAGCTGGTCGCCCGGATGCGTACCCGGCATGCCCCGTCCTTTCAGGCGCAGCTTGCGCCCCGACTGCGAACCGGCCGGTATGCGCAGGTCGACCGTACCGGCCAGGGTCGGCACCGGTACGCTGGCGCCCAGTGCCGCTTCCCACGGCGTGATCGGCAGCACATGCACCAGGTTGCGGCCGTCCAGGCGGAAGCGCGCATCGTCGTGAATGCCTACTTCCAGCAACAGGTCGCCATTCGGGCCGCCGGCCATGCCGCTCTGCCCCTGGCCGGACAAACGGATCACCTGTCCGGGCTGGATCCCGGCAGGAATCTTCACTTCCAGCACACGCTCGCCACCGGCCGGATCATGCATGGCCAGACGCGTGCGGCCGCCGTCGAACGCGGTCTGCAGGTCGATCCGCACCGACGCCTGCACGTCCTGGCCACGCCGCGGCCGCGGCTGGCCACGATGACCGCCGGCCGCGCCGCGGCCGAACAGGCTTTCGAAGAAATCGCTGAAGTCGCCATCGCCAGCGTCGCCAAAGCCCTGGCTCTGCCCCTGCCAGCCCGGCGGTGGACGGAACTGCTCGCCCTGCCGGTAGCCACCGGCACGCAGCTGGTCGTAGGAGCGCCGCTTCTCGGCGTCCTTGAGCACCTCGTTGGCTTCGTTGACCGCCTTGAATTTCTCCTCGGCGCCGGTTTCCTTGTTCTTGTCCGGGTGGTATTTGCGCGCCAGCTTGCGATACGCCGCCTTGATCTCGGCTTCGCTGGCATCCGGCTTCACACCCAGGATCTCGTAATAGTCTTTGAATTCCACGCAAGCTCCTGATCACCGGTATCGCACAGCACAAAGCCGCGATCCGCCGTGAATCATTATCCACGGCGGATGGGACTTTGATACAGCGCTGCAGTTATCCGGCGGTGTCGATGGTGATGCGCCGCGGGGTTGTCTCGGGCTTCTTCGGGATCGAGATCTCGAGCACGCCGTACTTGCCGTGCGCGCTGATGCCGTCGGCATCGGCACTCTCGGGCAACGCGAAGCGACGATGGAAGGTCCCGTAAACGCGTTCCTGCCGGGTCAACTTGCCCGCGTTTTCCTCGCTGTCGACCTTGCGCTCACCTTTGATGGTGAGGATGCTCTTGTCCATGCTCACCTCGATCGTCGCCGGATCCACACCCGGCACATCGACGAGAATCATGAAACGCTTGGCTTCCTCCCGGATATCCACCCGCGGTGCCCACTGACTGGTCTCCACGGTGGACTGGTCGTTGTCATCGGCGCTGAAAAAGCGTCCCAGAGCCCGACGGAAGTCCTCGGACGGCCCCAGATCATGGCCCCAGATGGAATGACGACTCGGATTCATGTCACTGCCTCCTCGATAATCTCGCGGCACCATTGCCGGCTGCAGCGAAAAATAGGTGCTGCCGAAATGGTTTCAAGGCGGCGGCGCGGCGGACGGTTTAGCATGGCGTGCCCCCTTTCCCGCAAACGAGTCCCGCATGAGCCTCCAGCCCGGCGACACCCTTCCCGACATTTCCATCAAGATCATCGACGGCGACATCCAGCCCGCACAGACCGGCGCGCTGTTTGCCGGTCGCAAGGCGGTGCTGTTCGGCGTGCCCGGCGCATTCACGCCGACCTGCTCGAACCGGCATCTCCCCGGCTACGTCGAACATTTCTCCGACTTCCAGGCGCGCGGCATCGGTGTGATGTGCCTGTCCGTCAACGATGCCTATGTGATGCAGGCCTGGGCCGCCGCGCAAAACGTGCCGCCGGGCCTGTTGCTGCTGGCCGACGGCAACGCCAGCTTCACCCGCGCGCTGGGACTGGAACTGGACGGCACCGCGTTCGGCATGGGCCTGCGCACCCGCCGCTTTGCGCTGTACGCGGAAGACGGCGTGGTGCGCGTGCTGCAGGTGGAGGCACCCGGGGAGCTGCGCGTATCCACTGCCGAAGCGATGCTGGTGGCGATCGAGCACTGACATGCAAGCCTGGCTCGCGCTCGCCCTGCTCCTTGCCGCTGGCCAGCATGAGCCAGCGGCAACTGTCACTGCGACAGCACCCACTGAAGCAGCGCTCTACGTGGTTCACCATCTCGACGTGCTGTCCTTCCCTAATTCAATGAAAAGCCGTGCCCGGACCGGTGCGCATATTCCGACGGACTACGGCTTTATCGACTTCAAACCGATTGGAAGCAAGGGTGATGTAGGTGCATATGCAAACGAGGGGAGCTGGTTTTTTGCTGTCCGCGTCATCCATGATCGAGGCAACAACAAGCTCCTGTGCATCAAGGACATGGCAGTCAATGGCAGCGATGAGGCCACCTACCCGCTCGAAGTGCGACTCGGTTCGGACGGCCTCTTTCATTCAACCGGAATAGTGCCCTCTCCAGTCGCATATGAAGGCTGCTATCTAGAGGGCGCAGTGGACTGACCCCACGCTACCTCGCTGTGAATGCACTTGCCGTATGTAGCCCTGATCATTTCCGCAGCCGAGATCTGAAGCATCCGGTACAGATACAAGGTGCATGCAACGTCCCAACAACAAAAACCCCGGCATACCGGGGTTTTTGTTCAAACCAACATCAGGCTCATTCTTCCGTAGTAGTCGGCTCAATCGCGTCGGGGCTTTCACCATCGGCCGGCTCCGGAACATCGACATGCACGCCTTCCTCGCCATTGTCCTCTTCCGCATCCAGCCGCATCACGCTGACCAGCGTTTCGTCGGCCGGCAGGCGGATCAGGGTGACGCCCTGGGTGTTGCGGCCCAGCTGCGAGACTTCCGCCACGCGGGTACGCACCAGCGTGCCCTGGTTGGAGATCAGCATCAGCTCGTGCGCCTCGGTGACCTGCACGGCGCCCACCAGTGCCCCATTGCGTTCGGAGCACTGGATGCCGATCACGCCCTGGGTGCCGCGGCCCTTCTTGGTGAACTCGACCAGCTGGGTGCGCTTGCCGTAGCCGCGTTCCGTCGCGGTGAGGATGTCGCCTTCCGCCGCCACGATCAGCGAGACCACCTGTGCATCCTTGGCCAACCGCATGCCGCGAACACCGGCGGCGGTGCGGCCCATCGAGCGTACGGTGTTCTCGTCGAAACGATTCACCTTGCCGTTGGAGGCGAACAGCAGCACGTCGCTGTTGCCGTCGGTCAGCTCGACATTGACCAGCGCGTCACCCTCGTTGAGCTTGATCGCGAGCTTGCCCTTCTGCAGCTGGAACGCGAATTCCGTAAGCGGGGTTTTCTTCACCGTACCCTGCCTCGTCGCGAAGAACACGAAACGGTCATCGGTGTACTCGCGTACCGGCAGCACCGCCTGCACCTTCTCGCCATCGCCAAGCGGCAGCAGGTTGATGATCGGCTTGCCGCGCGCACCCGGACCCGCCTCCGGCATCTGATAGACCTTGAGCCAGTACACGCGGCCGGTGCTGGTGAAGGTCAGCAAGGTGTCGTGCGTGTTGACCACCCACAGCTGCTCGACGACGTCCTCGTCCTTCAATGCCGAGGCCGAGCGGCCCTTGCCGCCACGCTTCTGCGCGCGATAAGTGCTGGCCGGCTGGCGCTTGATGTAACCGGTGTGCGAAAGCGTAACCACCACGTCTTCCGGTGCGATCAGGTCGAGGACGTTGAGATCCTCCTGCGAATGCTGGATCTCGGTGCGGCGGGCGTCGCCGAATTCCGCCTTGACCGCTTCCAGTTCGCCACGAATCACCTCGAGCAGGCGTTCGGGGTTTTCCAGGATCTCGATCAGGCCGCGGATGGTTTCCAGGATCTGCTTGTATTCGTCGGAAAGTTTTTCCTGCTCCAGCCCGGTCAGGCGGTGCAGACGCATCGCCAGGATCTCCAGCGCCTGTGCCTCGGACAACTGGTAGCCATCCTCCTTCAGGCCATCGCGCGGATCCATCTCTTCCGGGCGCGACGCATGCGCGCCGGTGGCCGAAAGCAGCGCGCGCACCATGCCGGCTTCCCAGCGCCGGGCCACGATGCGCTCGCGCGCTTCGGCCGGCGACGACGAGGTCTTGATCAGCTCGATCATCTCGTCGATGTTGGCCAGTGCGACGGTCAGGCCTTCGAGGATGTGCGCGCGCGCGCGCGCCTTGCGCAGTTCGAAGATCGTGCGGCGCGTGACCACTTCGCGACGATGACGGATGAACGCTTCGAGGATGTCCTTGAGGTTCAGCAGTTTCGGTTGGCCATCGAGCAGCGCCACCATGTTGATGCCGAACGTCACCTGGAGCTGGGTCTGCTGGAACAGGTTGTTCAGCACCACATCGCCCATCGCATCCTTGCGGATCTCGATGACGACGCGCATGCCGTCCTTGTCGGATTCGTCGCGCAGCTCGCTGATGCCTTCGAGCTTCTTTTCCTTGACCAGCTCGGCGATCTTCTCGATCAGCCGCGCCTTGTTCACCTGATACGGCAGCTCGTGGACGATGATCGTCTCGCGGCCGTTCGCCTCGGTCTCGATCTCTGCCCTTGCCCGGACCAGGATACGGCCGCGACCGGTGCGGTATGCCTCGATGATGCCGGACGATCCATTGATGATGCCGTACGTCGGGAAATCCGGTCCCGGGATGTGCTGCATCAGATCGTCGATGCCGAGCGACGGATCGTCGATCAAGGCCATCGTCGCCGCGATCACTTCATTGAGATTGTGCGGTGGAATGTTGGTGGCCATGCCGACGGCGATGCCGGCCGAGCCGTTGATCAGCAGGTTCGGCACGCGTGCCGGCAATACCAGAGGCTCGTGTTCGCTCTCGTCGTAGTTCGGGCCGAAGTCGACGGTTTCCTTGTCGATGTCGGCCAGCAGCTCGTGCGTGAGCCGCGACATGCGCACTTCGGTGTAACGCATCGCGGCGGCGTTGTCGCCATCGACCGAGCCGAAGTTGCCCTGGCCATCGACCAGCAGATAGCGCAGCGAAAAAGGCTGCGCCATGCGCACGATCGCGTCGTATACCGACTGATCGCCATGCGGGTGATACTTACCGATCACGTCACCGACCACGCGGGCCGACTTCTTGTACGGTTTGTTCCAGACATTGCCCAGTTCATTCATCGCAAACAGCACGCGACGATGCACCGGTTTAAGGCCATCGCGGACATCCGGGAGGGCGCGGCCCACGATCACGCTCATGGCGTAGTCGAGGTAGCTCTGGCGCATCTCGTCTTCGATGTTGACGCGAATGATTTCTTTGGCGAGTTCTGCCATGAATCGGCTTCCTTGATAACGAAAAAGGACGCTGGCGCCGCGCCTCCAGCGCATGCGCAAGCGACCCGAAATCAACCTGTGGAGTGTAGCACGAACGTCATCAAAACGACAGGATTTACTTGTTATTAATCAATCGTTTACGACGTTGTTTTGGGACGCCTGAAAAGCACTGCGCGGACTGTCGAAAAATTGACCAGCGCGGCGATCGTCGAACCTGTGGCGGCGGCTTGCACCGGCCACCGATGCAAGCCTGAAAAATGCGAAGGCGAGGCCGTTCGCAGACCCCGTCATCGGGCTCGATGCGACATCTTCAGCACCCGAACATCGCCTGCATCGCTAGGCTGTTCGGCCGCTCGATCACGCCGCGCTCGGTCACTATGGCATCGATCAGTTCGGCTGGCGCGACGTCGAATACCGGATTCCACGCCTGCGCGCCCTCGACCACGGTGCGTTTCCCGGCCGTGCCGAGCAGCTCGGCCGGATCGCGCAGTTCGATCTCGATTTCCTCACCGGTACCGGTGGCCATGTCCACCGTCGACGAAGGTGCCACCACCATGAATTTCACGCCGTGGTATTTCGCGGCGATCGCCAACTGATAGGTACCGATCTTGTTCGCGGTATCGCCGTTCGCGGCGATCCGGTCGGCCCCCACGATCACCCATTGCACGGCACCGGATTTCATCAGGTGCGCGGCGGCGGAGTCGGCGATCAGCTGCGCCGGAATGCCATCGCGCACCAGCTCCCACATGGTCAGCCGCGCCCCTTGCTGCCATGGCCGCGTTTCGCCGGCGTAGACCCGGTCGATCCGTCCCGCGGCCACGCCGGCGCGGATTACACCCAGCGCCGTACCGTAACCGGCGGTGGCCAGCGAACCGGTATTGCAGTGGGTCAACACACCCGAGCCCGAAGCGATCAGCGAAGCACCAAGCTCGCCCATATGGCGGTTCGCGGCCAGATCCTCGTCCTGGATCGCCTGCGCCTCACGCACCAGCGCATCGGCGTCGGCGCCGGCTGCGATGCGTTTTTTCATCCGGTCCAGCGCCCACATCAAATTGACCGCGGTAGGCCGTGCAGCGCGCAATGTGGCCAGCACTTCGTCGAGTGGCTCGCCCTGTTTCGCGGCCAGCGCCACGCCCCACGCGGCAGCAATGCCGATCGCCGGTGCGCCGCGCACGGCCAGATCCTTGATTGCCAGCGTGATGTGGCTGGCGTCAGCACAGTCGATCCAGCGTTCCTCGCCCGGCAGCAGGCGCTGATCAAGCAGTCGCAGGTGTTCGCCCTGCCATTGCACGGCACGGATGCGGTCGTAACGGTCGTCATTCATGGGCTTGTTTGCTACTCAGTCGAACGGACATCACTTGCTGGATGTCACCTGATCAGGGTGGGAACCATCATGAGGCGCTCACGGCGACTCGGGCATGACCAGCCACAGGATCAGGTAGATGAGAATGCCCGATCCACCCAGCAGGGTCAGCACGATCCAGGCAACCCGCACCAGGGTCGGGTCCCAGCCGTAATATTCGGCAATCCCGCCGCAGACACCGGCGAATTTCCTGTCATTGCGCGAGCGGTATAGACGCTTCTCCATATCGACGACCTCTGCCTCTGCGGGAAAAACGTCAGTCTCGCGCACTCAGCCATCGATGGATAGCCGGCGGCACCTCGCGTTGCGCGCGGCCGGACACGTAGATGCCGATATGGCCACCCTTGAACGCCAGCTGGGTGTAGTCGGTGGTGCCGACATGCTTGCCCAGCGCACGTGACGCATCCGGCGGCACCAGATGATCCTGCTCGGCGAAGATATTCAGCACCGGCTGCGTCACCATGCCAAGGTCCACCGGCTTGCCGCCGATCTCGAGCGTGCCCTTGACCAGCTTGTTGCCCTGGTAGAAATCCTTGATGAACTGGCGGAACGTTTCGCCGGCCTGATCCGGCGAATCGAAGATCCAGCGTTCCATGCGCAGGAAGTTCTCCAGCTCGCTCGGATTGTCGAGAATATCGACCATGCCGATGTACTTCTGCTGATTCAGCCGCACCGGCTTCAGCGTGAGGTAGACGTAGTTCATCAGCCCGGCGGGGATATTGCCCATGGTGTCGACGAACAGATCCACGTCCATGCCGCGGCACCAGTGCGACAGCATGTTGTCCGGCGTATGGAAATCCACCGGGGTGACCATGGTGATCAGGTTCTTCACCTTGTCCGGGTGCAGCGCGGTGTAGCACAGCGAGAACGCGCCGCCCTGGCAGATGCCCAGCAGATTGATCGCATCGAGATCGTGGCGTCGGCGCACCACGTCGACGCAACGATCCAGATAACCGTTGATGTAATCGTCCAGAGTCAGCCAGCGATCGGCGGCGTCGGGATAACCCCAATCGATCAGGTAGACGTCCTCACCCTGCTCCAGCAGATTGCGCACCATCGAGCGGTCGGCCTGCAGGTCGGTCATCCACACCGTGTTGACCAGCGCGTACACGATCAGCAGCGGCGTCTTCGAGGTGGCCTTGCCGTGGCCGGTGAAGTGCCACACCTTCAGCTTGTCTTCGCTGTAAACCAGCTCGCGCGGCGTGTTCGCGTACTCGGGCTCGCGCAGGCCGCGCAGATGACCCATGCCGGCGGCGAGCTTGCGCTGGAATGCGGCGATGTCGCCCAGGGCCTTGGTCGGGTCGATGCGCAATGGCGTGTACATGGTGGCCTCTCCTTACTTGCGCTTGCGCTGGCTGGTGCGGAATTTGGATGCCGTACCGGGCTTGGCCTTGCTGGCCGCCGGTGTACGCGCCGCCTTCGCGGAGGCCTTCGAAACGGACTTCTTCGCCGCCGGAGTCGACGGCCTGGCGGCGGTCTTCTTCGCCGGGGGCGCTGCTGTTGCACCATCGGCGAGCTGGCGTTTCAGCGCTGCCAGCTCGCGGCGCAGCACCGTGATCTCGTCGGCGTGGTCCGCCGGCGTCTGGCTGGCGCGAAACTCGCGGCGCAGAGCCTGCACCCGCTCGCCGAGACTGGACACCTCGGTACGTGTCGGCACTCCGAGCTGCTGGCACATCTGCTCGGTCTGTTGCTGCTGCATTTGCCGCACGCGCATCTGCGTGTTGACCATCTCGGCATAGGCTTCGCGGAACTCGTCCGACAGCGCAACCTCGGCATAAGCCTCTTCGGCCGAATCCACCCACAAGTCGTACAACGCCTTCAGCGAATCGATCTGGCGGCCGGGTTCGGCATGCTCGGCCAGCTTGTCCTGCAAGCGCTGCATGCCCTGCTGACTGGCGCGCTGAATCAGCGCCTGGTAACGCGCGGACGCCTGTATCGAGGCAAGTACCGCGGCGCTCATCGCCTGCTGCTGCATCTGCTGTTCGCGGTTCAAGCCGAATGCCGGGATCGGCCCCTGCGCACCCGGCAGATCGCCAAAACCACTGTGCCGCGCGGCCTGCAGCCACGACTGCCACTGCCTGGAAAAACCCTCCGCGCCGGCGCTGTCGATACCGCCGAAAGCCTGCGCGAACGGCTGGCTGGCACCGCCGAACAGCTGCTGCAGCTGCTGGCGCCAGTCGACCGGCTGAGCTGCGGCACCGCTGGCGGCGGCGCTCTGCATCCAGTCGAAATACCCTTTCAGGCCGGCCAGCGTGCGCTCCAGCGTGTCGTTACCGGAAGCCGGCGCCGGCGCTGGCGGCGGCGTGAAGAACGGATTGACCGCCGGCTGAGGCTGTTGCTGCTGTTGCAGCTGGCGCGTCCAGGCGTCCCAGGACTGCTGCGCCAGGGTCTGGTAGTCCCTGATGAAATCGTTCGCCGGGTCGGCCATCGGTGCGTCCTCATGCATGATTCCCAGCATCCTAGCAAAAACGTGTTGCACAAAATCATCGGCACCGGAACGCGCAAGGCCCGGCATGAGCCGGGCCTTGCGAGATCGCTTTGAATCACTTGTTGCTGGAGACTCAGGCGTTGGCGCCGCTGGCGCGCTCGTCTTCCGTCACGGCCTTCATCGACAGGCGGATGCGGCCTTGCTTGTCGACTTCGAGCACCTTGACCTTGACGATGTCGCCTTCCTTGAGCTTGTCGG
Organism: Rhodanobacter terrae; assembly: GCF_042657005.1. NCBI lineage: Bacteria > Pseudomonadati > Pseudomonadota > Gammaproteobacteria > Lysobacterales > Rhodanobacteraceae > Rhodanobacter > Rhodanobacter terrae. The sequence goes on along the minus strand of NZ_JBHSNG010000007.1, from coordinate 145,780 downwards.
AAACCTTCTCGACACGCTCGTCGGAGATCTGCGACACGTGCACCAGACCGTCCTTGCCCGGCATGATCGTGACGAATGCACCGAAGTCCATCAGCTTGGCGACCTTGCCCTCGTAGATGCGGCCCGGCTCGACGTCGGAAACGATCTGTTCGATGCGCTTCCTGGCCGCTTCGCCCGCCTCGCGATTGACCGAGCCGACGATGATGGTGCCGTCGTCGCTGATGTCGATCGTGGTGCCGGTCTCCTCGGTGATCGAACGGATGGTCGCGCCACCCTTGCCGATCACTTCGCGGATCTTGTCCGGGTGGATCTTGATGGTGATCAGGCGCGGGGCGTATTCGCTCATTTCCGAGCGGGCCGTGGTGAGCGCCTTGGCCATTTCGCCGAGGATGTGCAGGCGACCGCGCTTGGCCTGCTCCAACGCTACCTTCATGATCTCTTCGGTGATGCCGTCGATCTTGATGTCCATCTGCAGCGCGGAGATGCCATCGGCGCTGCCGGCCACCTTGAAGTCCATGTCGCCCAGGTGATCCTCGTCGCCCAGGATGTCGGACAGCACGACAAAGTCGCTGCCTTCCTTGACCAGGCCCATCGCGATACCGGCCACCGGCGCCTTCAGTGGCACGCCGGCATCCATCATCGCCAGCGAGGACCCGCAGACCGAAGCCATCGAAGAGGAACCGTTGGACTCGGTGATTTCCGAGACCACGCGCACCACGTACGGGAATTCCTCGATCGTGGGCTTGACCGCCTGCACGCCGCGCTTGGCGAGACGGCCGTGGCCGATTTCGCGGCGCTTCGGCGCACCGAAGCGGCCGGCCTCGCCCACCGAGAACGGCGGGAAGTTGTAATGGAACAGGAACGGATCCTTCGACTCACCGCTCGGCGCATCGATGATCTGCGCGTCACGGGTAGTGCCCAGCGTGACTACGACCAGTGCCTGCGTCTCGCCGCGGGTGAACAGCGCCGAACCGTGGGTGCGCGGCAGTACGCCGACACGTGCGGTGATCGCACGCACGTCGTCCAGCTGACGCCCGTCGATACGCACCTTGGTCTTCAGCACGCTGTCGCGCATGGTGTGATATTCGAGCTCGCCGAATTCCTTGGCCAGTTCAGCCGAAACCCAGCCGTTCGCCTCGGCCTGCGCCTTCAGCTCGGCCACCACGTCGGCCTTGATCGCGGAAATTGCGTCGCGGCGCTGCAGCTTGTCGCGCACCTGGAACGCTTCTTCCAGCTTGCTGCCGACCGCACCCTTGATGGCGGCGACCAGCGATTCGTTGCGAGCCGGAGCCTGCCAGTCCCACGACGGCTTGGCGGCTTCGGCGGCCAGCTCGGCGATCGCACGGATCGCGGTCTGCATCTGCTGATGACCGAACATCACGGCGCCGAGCATCACATCCTCGGACAGCAACTGGGCTTCGGATTCCACCATCAGCACCGCACCGGCAGTGCCGGCAACGACCAGGTCCAGCGCCGAGGTCTTCAGCTCGGTAGCCGTCGGGTTCAGCAGGTACTGACCGTTGGCGTAGCCGACACGGGCGGCGCCGATCGGACCCTTGAACGGGATACCGGCCAGCGACAGCGCAGCGGACGCGCCGAGCAGCGCGACGATGTCGCCGTCAACCTCGGGGTTGAGCGAGACGACCTGCGCGATGACCTGCACTTCGTTCTTGAAGTCTTCCGGGAACAGCGGGCGCACCGGACGATCGATCAGACGCGAGGTCAGCGTCTCCTTTTCGGTCGGACGGCCTTCGCGCTTGAAGAAGCCGCCCGGGATGCGGCCGGCGGAGTAGAACTTTTCGACATAGTCGACGGTGAGCGGGAAGAAATCCTGCCCCTCCTTCTGCTTGGTCGCAGCCACTGCGGTGACCAGCACCACCGTGCCGCCCATGCTGGCCATGACCGCGCCCGACGCCTGGCGGGCAATTTCGCCCGTCTCCAGCGTGACTTCGTGACTACCGTACTGGAATGACTTGGTTACTTTTGCCACTTTGTTCTACTCCTCGTCCGGTGAATTAACGGCGCAGGCCGAGGCGTTCGATCAGGGTCTGGTAGCGCGCAAGATCGCGATCCTTCAGATAGCTGAGCAGGCGCTTGCGCTGGTTGACCAGCTTCAGCAGGCCACGGCGGGAATGGTGATCCTGCTTGTGTTCCTTGAAGTGGCCGGTGAGGTGGTCGATGCGGGCGGACAGGAGTGCCACCTGGACTTCGGTCGATCCGGTGTCGTTCGGCACGCGGCCGAAATCAGCAATGATCTTGCCGGTCTGTTCTGCGGTAAGAGACATGGGTATACGTTTCCTTGAAAGGCGATGCGAAGCTTGCGCTTGCATCATCGCGATGACGCAAGCGCAAGCTTCGCCTAGATGAATGAAAGCGTTGAAATAACTTGTCTATTCTACTGATGGGAGTGGTGTTACAACAAGTGCGAAGCGGTTATCGAGCACATTTTCTTCACCCCGGCGGCAGGTTGAAGCCGCGCAGGATGCGCGCACGGCCGCCGTCGTCCAGTTCCAGCAGCGCCAGTAGCGCACCGTCTTTGGCAAAGGCGGCGCAGCGGCCAGTGGATGGGGCCTGCGGGAGCTCAATCTGCTGGCCGCGCGCAATCGCCATGCTTTGCAGCTCATCGAGTTGTACCACCGGCAGATCGGACAGTCCGGCCGAAACCGGCAACAACCACGCCAGCAAGGCTACATCGCCCTGCTCCGCCGCCTGCTGCAACTGCTCCAGCGTCACCATGCGCGGCTCGCGGAACGGCTCCACCCACAGCCGGTGCAGCGCGGTCAGGTGCGCGCCGCAGCCCAGATCCTCGCCCAGGTCGACCGCCAGCGAGCGCACGTAAGTGCCCGAGCCGCATTCCACCAGCAAGGTCAGCGTGTCGTCCGTGCGGGCCAGCAGCTCCAGCCGGTGGATCTCGACCTCGCGCGGGGGCACCTCGACGCTCTCGCCTCGACGCGCCTTGGCATACAGCCTCTCGCCATCCTGTTTCAGCGCTGAATACATGGGCGGCACCTGCAGGATGTGTCCGCGCAATTTGGCCAACGCCGCCTCGATGGTGGCTTCGTCGACTGGCCGCAGCGGACGCTGCCGCACGATCTCACCTTCGCGATCGGCCGTATCGGTGGTAATGCCGAGCCGGCATTCAGCCACATACGCCTTGCGCGCGCCGAGCAAACTGCCGGCCAGCTTGGTCGCTTCGCCGAAACACAATGGCAACAAGCCGGTGGCCAGTGGATCGAGCGCACCGGTATGACCGCCCTTGGCCGCGCGCAGCAGTCGACGCACGGATTGCAGCGCCTGGTTGGAACTCAGGCCCAGCGGTTTGTCGAGCAGCACGATGCCATGCAGATCACGGTGCTTGATACGCGGCAGACGATTCATCGGTTCAGCTGCGCCCAACGTTCCGGTTCAATCCGGCTTGTCGCCGGTTGATTTGTCGTCCTTGGGCGGCGCCAGATCGCGCGCCTGTTGGCGTAGCAGCGTTTCGATACGCTCGCCCTTGTCGACCGAGTCGTCATATTTGAACTTCAGCTCCGGCACCCGGCGCATGCGCATGCCGCTGTGCGCCAGCGAATGGCGAATCTCGTGGCCCATCGCGTTGAGCGCCTTCACCGCCGGCAGCCCCTGCTCGGGCAGCATGGCGGTAACCCATACGGTGGCCCAGTCCAGATCACGGGTGATTTCCACGTCCGACACGCTGACCGACGGCAGCCCGTGATCGCGCACGGCCGCATGCACCAGCAAGCCAAGCTCGCGGCGCAGCTCGGCACCGATACGGTCGGTACGTTTGAAATCACGAGATGGCATGGGGACAACCTGAGTAGTAAGTGGAGAGGAGTGAGAAACTAGAAAGAGCGGCCGCGCCACACTCATTCCTCACTCCCGCATTCTCGTTTCTGCTTTTGAGCGAGAGAGCAGGCGAGTAATGAGTGGAGAGGAAGAAGAGACGAGAGAGGGCGACCGCGCCACACTCATTTCTCACTTCTCTCCACTCATTTCTGCCTTAGAGCGTGCGCGCCACTTCTGTGCGTTCGAAGCACTCGATCTGGTCGCCCGGCTTCACGTCGTTGTACTGCTTGACCGCGATACCGCACTCCATGCCGTTGCGCACTTCGTCGACCAGCTCCTTGAAGCGACGCAGCGATTCCAGCTCGCCTTCGAAGATCACCACGTTGTCGCGCAGCACGCGGATCGGCTTGTTCCGCTTGACCGAACCCTCGGTAACCATGCAACCGGCCACGGCGCCGAACTTGGAGCTGCGGAACACGTCGCGGACCTCGGCCGTGCCGATGATGTCCTCGCGCACTTCCATGCCGAGCAGGCCGGTGGCCGCCTGGGTCACCTGGTCGATCACGTCATAGATGATCGAGAAGTAGCGCACGTCCAGACCAGCGGTCTCGATCACCTTGCGGGCCGACGCATCGGCGCGCACGTTGAAGCCGATGATCAGCGCCTTCGAAGCCGCCGCCAGGGTGGCATCGGATTCGTTGATGCCGCCGACGCCGGACGAGACCACGTTGACCCTGACCCGCTCGTTGCCGATCTGGGTCAGCGATTCGCGCAGCGCCTCGACCGAACCCTGCACGTCGCCCTTGACCAGGATGTTGAGGGTCTGCTGCTCCACGCCCTGACCCATCTTGGCGATGATGTCCTCGAGCCGGTTGCTCTTGCTGACCATGCGCGTCTCGCGGCGCTTGAGCTCCCGCTCCTGCGCAACCTCGCGGGCCAGCCGTTCGTCCTCGACGCAGACGAAGTCGTCGCCGGTTTCCGGCACGCCGGACAGCCCGAGCACCTGCACCGGAATCGACGGACCGGCTTCCAGAACCTGCTTGCCGGTTTCGTCGATCAGCGCGCGCATGCGGCCGTATTCGATGCCGCAGACGATGAAATCGCCCTTGCGCAACGTGCCCTGCTGCACCAGCACCGTCGCTACCGGGCCACGGCCGCGATCCAGGCTGGATTCGATCACCACGCCGGAGGCGCGGCCATCGGCCACGGCCTTCAGCTCCATCACTTCGGCCTGCACCGAGATCGCATCGAGCAGATCCTCGACGCCCGCGCCGGTCTTGGCCGACACCGGTATGAACTGGACGTCGCCGCCCCAGTCTTCCGGCACCACTTCGTACTGAACCAGACCCTGCTTGACGTTGTCCGGGTTGGCGCCGTCCTTGTCCATCTTGTTGACCGCGACGATCAGCGGCACCTTGGCGGCGCGCGCATGCTTCACCGCTTCCACGGTCTGCGGCATCACGCCGTCGTCGGCTGCCACCACCAGGATCACGATGTCGGTCGACTGCGCGCCACGGGCACGCATCGAGGTGAACGCGGCGTGGCCGGGAGTATCCAGGAACGTGATCACGCCCTTGGACGTTTCCACGTGATACGCGCCGATATGCTGGGTGATGCCGCCGGCTTCGCCGGAAGCCACCTTGGTGCGGCGGATGTAGTCGAGCAGCGAGGTCTTGCCGTGATCGACGTGGCCCATGATCGTCACCACCGGCGGGCGGGTGATCTTCTCGCCTTCCAGTTCGACGTTCTGGGTATGTGCCGCCAGCGTCTCCTCGGCATTGTTCTGGTTGTCGGCAACCGGCGTGTGGCCGAGTTCCTCGACCACCAGTACCGCGGTATCGTGATCGACGGTCTGGTTGATGGTCGCCATCACGCCCATCTTGAACAGTGCCTTGACCACTTCGGAGCCCTTGACCGCCATCTTCTGCGCCAGCTCGGCGACGACGTTGGTCTCGCCGACTACCACCTCGCGCACCACCGGTGCGGTGGGGCGCGAGAAGCCATGCGGACCGCTCGGCGGATTGTTGCCGCGCGACAGCATCTCGCGGCCGCTGCTGCGACCGGGCTTGCCGCGCTTGTTGCTGGAGGAGGAGCGGCGAGCCCGGTCGGCCTCGCTCAGATGCATCTGCCCCCCCGCAAAACGCTTGCCGGCGCCTTCGCGGCCTTCCTTGCCAGCCGCACCATTACCGTTACCCGCACCGTCATTGCGCTCGCGCGCATGCTTTGGCTTGTTCCGGCCGGCATCGCCGGCGGCAGCCGGGGCGGTCGCTGCGCCAGCCGCGGCTGCACGAGCCGCCGGTGTCGCCGGGGCGGCGGGCGCCGGGGCCGGTGGCGGCACGGGCTTGACCAGTTTTTCGCGCTTGCGCGGCTCATGGATGCGCGGCAGGATCATGCCCAGATCGCGCTGGTCCATGCGCTGGACGGACCCCGCAGCGTCCTCGCCAGCATCCGGCGAAGAGGCCTCGGCTGCCGCTTCCGGCGCCGCCTCGACCTCGACATGCTCGACCACGGCCGGCTCGGGCGCGGCCTCAACCGGGGGCTGCGCCTTTTCGGTTTGCTGCGACTGCTCGTCAAGGGCGCGCTGCAGCGCTTCTTCCTGACGGCGATGCTCGGCGCTGAGGCGATCCTGTTCTTCCTGCTCGCGCTGCTGCTGCGATTCCTGCAGCTTGCGCACGGCATCCTCACGCTCGGGCTCGGCGCTTGCTTCTTCGGCAATCACGCTGCGCTTGACGTAGGTGCGCTTGGCACGAACCTCGACGTTGACCGTCTTGGCCGCACCCGCGGCACCGCGGCCGCCCGGCGTGGCGACTTTCAGTTCGCCGACCGTGCGCCGCTTGAGGGTGATCTGGCGCGGCGCGCTGTCGTCGACCTCCGCGGCGGCTTCGGTCTTGCCGTGCGTGCGGCGCAGGAAGCCCAGCAGCTTCACCTTTTCGGTGCTGCTGATGACTTGCTCCTGATCGGAGAATTTCATGCCCGCCTCGCCCAGTTGCGTAAGCAACCGGTCGACCGGCATGCCCAGCACCTGGGCGAGTTGTTTGATCGTGACATCCGACATCGTGTTCTTTGCTCCGCCGTTCCCGCGCTTATCGTCAGTGCGACATTATCCATGCCGCCACCTCCATCCTTGGTGAAAGGCTTCGCAAAGCCTTTCTCGGCACACCCGTCCAGGGTGCCGCCGTCCGCGGTTAGCCGCCTTTCTCCAGCCGCGCGATCATCGGCGCACGTGCCGCCATGATCAGTGCTGCAGCGCGTTCTTCGTTCATGCCATCGATATCGATCAGGTCATCCACCGCCAGATCCGCCAGATCGTCGACCGTGCTCACTTCGCGAGCGGCCAGTGCATAGGCCGTCGTTTCATCCATGCCCTCCAGCGCCAGCAGTTCGCTGGACGGCTGATGTTCGTCGACGCCCTCTTCCACCGCCAGTGCCTCGGTCAGCAGGGCATCGCGGGCGCGGGCGCGCAGTTCCTCGACAATGTCCTCGTCGAAGCCCTCCACCGCCAGCAGCTCGGCGCTGGGCACATAAGCGATTTCCTCGACGCTGGAGAAGCCTTCCTGCACGAGGATGACGGCGATTTCCTGGTCCACTTCGAGCTTGTCCATGAACAGCTGGCGCGCGGCCTCCTGCTCGGACTCGCTCTTGGCGGTGACCTGATCCTGGGTCATCACGTTGAGCTGCCAGCCGGTCAGCTTGCTGGCCAGACGGACATTCTGGCCGCCGCGACCGATGGCCTGGGACAGCTTGTCCTCGGCCACTGCGATGTCCATCGAGTGTTTTTCCTCGTCCATGATGATCGACTGCACTTCGGCCGGCGCCATCGCGTTGATGACGAACTGCGCCTGGTTCTCATGCCACAGGATGATGTCGACGCGTTCGCCGTTGAGGTCGTTGGAGACCGCCTGCACGCGCGAACCGCGCATGCCGATGCAGGCGCCGATCGGATCGGTGCGGCTGTCGTGGGCCAGCACGGCGATCTTGGCGCGATCGCCCGGATCGCGTGCGCAACCCTTGATCTCGACCAGGCCCTGGCCGACTTCCGGCACTTCCAGCTTGAACAGTTCGATCATGAATTCCGGGGCTGCACGCGACACGAACAGCTGCGGACCACGAGCTTCCGAACGCACTTCGTACAGGTAGCCGCGCACGCGATCGCCGACGCGGGCCGATTCGCGCGGAATCGTCTTGTCGCGCGGAATGAACGCTTCGGCATTGCTGCCCAGGTCAAGATAGATGTTGCCGCGCTCGACGCGCTTGACGATACCGGTGACCAGCTCGCCCACGCGGTCGGCGAACGCATCCACCACCTGCTGGCGCTCTGCCTCGCGTACGCGCTGCACGATCACCTGCTTGGCGGCCTGCGCGGCGATGCGGCCGAATTCCGCATTCTCGACCTGCTGCTCGATGTACTCGCCCACCTTGGCGTCGGCGCGTTCGTCCAGCGCATCCATCAGGCGCAGCTGGTAGGACGGCGATTCCATCTCGCCATCGTCGGCAATGACTTCCCAGCGCCGGAATGTCTGGTACTCGCCGGTGCTCTGATTGATCGACACGCGAATATCGGGCTCCTCGTCCGGATAGCGCTTCTTGGCGGCTGAGGCCAGAGCGGCCTCCATCGCTTCGAAAATCACTTCCAGCGGCACGCCCTTTTCATTGGCGACCGCATCGACGACCAGCAAAAGTTCTTTGCTCATTGCAGCAACTCCGTAGGCATCCTGTCCGGATACCGATGGTTAAATTGTTACGTTCATTCCAGAACACAAAACTTGGAACGCGGCCATGGATGGCCGCATTGATTATTTCTTGCCAGCCGCCTTGCCGCCGCGCTTGGGCTGCGGCGCATAACCCAGCGCCTCCCAATCCGGCACCACACGCGCACTTTCCACCAGCGCATGCTCGAATTCGAATGTCTTGCCTTCGCCTTCCAGCACGATATGTTCGCCTTCCACCGAAACCAGCTTGCCGCGCAGGCGACGACGTCCTTCCAGCGGCACCTTCAGCAGCAGCTTCACCTCCTGCCCGCTGACTTTCGCAAACTGTGCGGCGGTGAACAACGGACGATCGATGCCCGGCGAAGAAACCTCCAGCACGTAATTGCCGGGGATGGGATCCTCGACATCCAGTAGCGCCGACAACTCGCGGCTGGCGGTTTCGCAATCCTCGATGCCGACCTCGCGGCGTTCACCGTCGGGTCCGCTCTTGTCCAGCAGATCCAGATAAATACGCAGGGTACTCTGCCCTTGCGAGGGGTTGAACTCCACGCCAAGGCATTCCAGGCCCAGATCGGCCAATACCTCGGTGAAGCGTTGCGTCAGTGCCTGTATATCCATGGATTCGCCTTCCCGGATCGCTTTCTCAGAACCGCAGAAACAAAAAATGGGCTCCAACGGCCCATTTCCTTATCTCGCCGATGTCCCTCTCCTACAGCTCCTTCCGTTGCCGGCGCCACTCGCGGCGGCTCGGCACGACGCATCCTAGCGCCCAACAAAAAAGCCTCACGAGGAGGCTTTCTTGCACCAAGAAAGATCTGGTAGCGGGGGCAGGATTCGAACCTGCGACCTTCGGGTTATGAGCCCGACGAGCTGCCAGACTGCTCCACCCCGCATCAGAGTCCGAAGAGTTTAGCGGGGTGGCCGGTTTCTTGCAAGCCTCAACGTCAACCATCCGATATCAAACTGCCCTGCGGCGACATTACGACGATCGCCCGCATGCAAACATCAAAGCCCGAACGCGCGCCGGCACCACCCGAGCAGCGGACCCCAGTACAAGCCCAGCGCCAGCAGCGACAGCGCATTCAGCGACAGCACCACACGCAACGGCCGGTCCTGCTGCGCCCGCAACACGCTGCCTTCGGCCGGCTTGTCGAAGTACATCACCTTGACCACATACAAATAGTAGTACAGGCCGATGATGGCAAACACGATACCGACGATCGCCAGCCACAGCATGTTCGCGTGAATCGCCGCCTCCAGCACCAGCACCTTGGCCCAGAAACCGAACAGCGGCGGCACGCCGGCCAGCGAGAACATCGCCAGCAACATCAGGAACGCCATCCACGGCGACTTCTGGTTGAGCCCCTTCAGATCGGCGATTTCCTCACACTCGAAACCGGCCCGGCTCAGCGCCAGCATCACGCCGAAGGCGGCCACGCCCATCAATGCGTAGCAGATCGCGTAGAACATCGCGGCGGCATAGCCTTCCGGTCCGGCTGCGGCGAGACCCAGCAGCAGATAACCCATATGCGAGATGGTCGAGTACGCCAGCATGCGCTTGAGGTTGGTCTGCACGATCGCAACCAGGTTGCCGACCGCCAGCGACAACACCGCCAGCACGGCCAGCATCGGCTGCCAGTGCTGCGACAGGTCGCCCATGCCGGCGTCGAGCAGACGGTAAGCCATGCCGAACGCGGCCAGCTTGGAGCCCGATGCAATGAAGGCGGTGACCGGCGTCGGCGCGCCCTGATACACGTCCGGTATCCACATGTGGAACGGTGCGGCACCGAGTTTGAAGCCGATACCGACGATCATGAAGATCAGCCCGAACACCAGCAACTTCGGTGCGGTGGTGTATGCCATCACGTTGTGCAGCTGCTCCAGAGCCAGGCTCGGCGTGCCGCCCATGCCGGAGGCACCGTAGACCATCGACATGCCGTACAGCAGCATGCCCGAGGCCAGTGCGCCCAGAACGAAGTACTTGATCGCCGCCTCGGACGGCAACTTCGCGTCGCGATCCAGCGCCACCAGGGCATACGACGACAACGAGAGCAGTTCCAGTCCAAGGTACACGGTGACTAGGTTGCCGGCCGAGACCAGCAGCATGATGCCGATCACGGCGAAGATCATCAGCGTGTAGAACTCGCCGATCAGCAGCTTGCGGTCGATCAGGTATGGCCGCGCATAAATCATCACCAGCACCGTGGTGAGCAAGGCGAAGACCTTGAGGATTTCCGATACCTGGTCGCGCACGAACATGCCGCCGAACGCGGCCATCGTCTGCGGCGCCTGCCCCATGATCAGCAGGTAGACCCCCACCAGCAGCACGGCGATCGACAGCCAATGCAGCACAGGGCGCTGTTCGGGTTTCATGAAGGCGTCCAGCAGCAACAGCAAGCACGCCGCCGCCACCAGATAGAACTCCGGCAACATGATCAGGATGTCATTCAAAGTTGGCATGTTCGGTCCCGATCAAATCTTGTGGATGGCCAGCTGCTGCACCAGCTGCAGTACCGAGCTGTTCATCAGATGGACCAGCGGCTGCGGCCAGATGCCAAGCGCCAACACCGCGGCGGCAAAGGAGACCAGCACGAATGTCTCGCGGCCGTTGATTTCCTTCATCTCGGCCACGTGCGGATTGGTGATGTCGCCCCACAGCACGCGCTTGACCAGCCACAGCGTGTAGGCCGCACCGATGATCAGGGTGAATGCGGCAAACAGCGCGATCCACGGATTCGCCGCAAAGCTGGCCAGGATCACCATGAACTCGCCGACGAAGCCGCTGGTGCCAGGCAGGCCGCAGTTCGCCATCGCGAACAGCACGTAGAAAAAGCCGAACCACGGCATCACGTTGATGACGCCGCCGTAATCCTTGATCTGGCGCGTATGCATGCGGTCGTACATCACGCCGATGCAGGTAAACATCGCGCCGGACACGAAGCCGTGCGAAATCATCTGCACCATGGCTCCCTGCATGCCGAGCAGCGCCATGTCGCCATTGCCCGGCCCGCGCACCAGCAAGAACGCGATGAAGATGCCCAGCGTGACGAAGCCCATGTGAGCTACAGAGGAATACGCGACCAGCTTCTTCATGTCCTCCTGCACCAGCGCGACATAGCCGATGTAGACGATCGCGATCAGGCTCAGCACGATGATCAGCCAGGCGAAATGCGCACCCGCGTCCGGCACGATGGGCAGGATGAAGCGCAGCATTCCGTAGGTGCCGACCTTCAGCATCACCGCCGCCAGCACCACCGAGCCGCCGGTCGGCGCCTCCACGTGGGCGTCCGGCAACCATGTATGCACCGGTACCATCGGCACTTTGATCGCGAATGCGATCAGGAACGCGAAGAAGATCCAGGTCTGCTCCTTCATCGTCAGTGGCAGCGCGGCCAGCGTGGCGATGTCGAACGTGTGCGCCTTCTGGTACAGGTACAGCAGCGCGATCAGCATGAAGACCGAGCCGAAGAACGTGTAGATGAAGAACTTCAGCGTCGCATACACCCGCCGCGGGCCACCCCAGATACCGATCAGGATGAACATCGGAATCAGGATCGCCTCGAACAGCGCGTAGAACAGCAGCGCATCGGTGGCGCAGAACACGCCGATCAGCAGGCCTTCCAGCATCAGCATGGCGGCCATGTACTGGTGCGGCTTGTCCTGAATGACTTCCCACGCGCCGGCGATCACCAGGATGCCGACGAAGGTGGTCATCAGGATCAGAGCCACCGAGATGCCGTCGGCCGCCAGGCTGTAATGGACGCCCCACGAGGCGATCCACAGATAGCTTTCGGTCAATTGCATGCCGCCCGCGTCGGGGTGGTATTGCAGCAGCAGGAACAGGCTGACCGCGAAGGTCAGCACCGCCACCAGCAGCGACAGCCATCGCGCCAGATTGGGTCGTGTGGAGCCGGCCAGCAGCACCGGGATCGCGCCGGCGACCGGGAGCCAGATCAGCAGGCTGAGCAAGTGATTGAACATGTGTGCTTGCTTCCCTTATTGCCCGGCCAGCCCGGAATTCGTCAACCAGTACCCGCCCAGCAGCAGGATCAGGCCGAGAATCATCGCGAAGGCGTAGTGATAGAGGTAACCCGACTGCAAACGGCGCATCGTCGCGGCGATACGATGAATCAGGTTCACCGAGCCGTTGACCATGGTGTCGTCGATCACCGCCGTGTCGCCCGCCTTCCAGAACAGGCGGCCGAGCATGACGCCGCCGCGGGCGAACACCACGTAATAGACCGCATCGACCCAGTACTTGTGGTAGAGCGCGCTGTAAAGCGGCTTCAGTGCGTTCTTCACCCTGTCGGCCATCGCCGGATTGAACAGGTAGATGTAGCTGGTGACGAGGAAGGCCAGCACCACCAGCCCGAACGGCAGGCTCCACAAGCCATCCAGCGCCATCGCCGCGGCGCCGTGGAAATGCTGCCCCAGCTCGCCGAGCACGTCGTTCGCCGCGTCCACGTGGATCGCGCTGCCGAACCAGCCGCCGAACAGCACCGGCTTGACCGTGAAGAAACCGACCAGCAGCGACGGGATCGCCAGCAGCACCAGCGGCAACGTCACCACCCACGGCGATTCCTTCGGCAACTCATGCATGATGCCCTGCTCGTGATGGCCGTGGTCGTCGAAATGCGCGACATGATGGCCGTGGCCGTGATCGGCCACCACGGTGAAGCGCTCCTTGCCGTGGAACGTGAGGTACATCTGGCGGAACGTGTACACCGCGGTGACGAATGCGCCGGCCATGACGCAGAAATAGGCGTAGTGCGAACCCCAGCGATGCGACTCGCCGACCGCCTCGATAATCGCGTCCTTCGAATAGAAGCCCGAGGTGAACGGTATCGCCACCAGAGCCAGCGAGCCGATCCACATGGTGATCCAGGTGATCGGCATGTACTTGCGCAGGCCACCCATGTAGCGCATGTCCTGCTCGTGATGCATCGCGATGATCACCGAGCCGGCGCCCAGGAACAGCAGCGCCTTGAAGAACGCGTGCGTCATCAGGTGGAACACCGCGCCCGAGTACATCGACACGCCGAGCGCCACCGTCATGTAGCCGAGTTGCGACAGCGTCGAATACGCGATCACGCGCTTGATGTCGTGCTGGACTATGCCTATCAAACCGGTAAACAGCGCGGTGGTCGCGCCGATCACCAGCACGAAGCTCAGCGCGGTCGACGACAGCTCGAACAGCGGCGACATGCGCGCCACCATGAAGATGCCGGCGGTGACCATCGTTGCGGCATGGATCAGCGCCGAGATCGGCGTCGGGCCTTCCATCGAGTCGGGCAGCCACACATGCAGCGGCACCTGTGCCGACTTGCCCATCGCGCCGATGAACAGGCAGATGCAGATCACCGTGGCCGCATCCCACTGCGTGTTCGCGGTGATCTGCAGGGTCCTGCCAATCAGCGAGGGCGCCGTGCCGAACGCGGTGGCGTAATCCAGCGTGCCGAGGAAATAGAGCACTGCCGCGATGCCGAGCAGGAAGCCGAAGTCGCCCACGCGGTTGACCATGAACGCCTTCAGGTTCGCGAAGATCGCTGTCGGCCGCTTGTACCAGAAGCCGATCAGCAGGTACGACACCAGGCCCACCGCTTCCCAGCCGAAGAACAGCTGCATGAAGTTGTTGCTCATCACCAGCATGAACATCGAGAAGGTGAACAGCGAGATGTAGCTGAAAAAGCGCTTGTAGCCGTCGTCGTCGGCCATGTAGCCGATGGTGTAGATGTGCACCAGCAGCGACACGAAGCTCACCACCACCAGCATCATCGCGGTCAGCCGGTCGACCAGGAAGCCGACGCTGGCGTTGAAGTGGCCGATCTGGAACCAGGTGTAGATGTTCTGGTTGTAAGTGGTGGCTCCGCCCACGGTGAGCTGGTACAGCACGTAGAACGACAGCGCGCAGGACACGGCCACGCCGAGGATGGTGACGCTGTGCGAGCCGGCGCGGCCGAGAAACTTGCCGAGGAAACCCGCCAGCAGGCAACCAACCAGCGGGGCCAGTGCGATCGTCAGCAGGATGGATGTGGAAAGACCCATGTGATCAGCCCTTCATGCTGTCGATGTCGGCGATATTGATCGTGCTGCGATTACGGAACAGCAGCACCAGGATCGCCAGACCGATGGCGGCTTCCGCCGCGGCCACGGTGAGGATGAAGAACACGAACACCTGCCCCGACACATCGCCGAGGAAGCGCGAGAACGCCACGAAGTTCATGTTCACCGCGAGCAGCATCAGCTCGATCGACATCAGCAGCACGATCACGTTCTTGCGGTTGATGAACAGACCGGCGACGGCGATGCAGAACAGCACCGCGCCGAGCACGATGTAGTGCGAGAGCGTGATCATGATTTGGGTTCCTGAGGCGGAGCCGGCGATTCGTCGACGGGACGCTCGGCCGCCATCTTCACGAGGCGGACGCGGTCACGCGGGTTGACCTTGACCTGCTGGCTGGCCGACTCGTAACGCGTGTCGCCGCGGTGACGCAGGGTCAGCGCCACCGCGGCCACCACGCCCACGGTGAGGATCAACGCGGCGATCTCGAACGGCAGCAGGTACTTCGTATACAGCGCCTGCCCCAGCCACGCCGTATTGGACAGGCCGGCGACAGCGGCGGGATTGGCGCCCATGACCTGCGCATGAATGGCGCGCACGCCGATCAGGCCCAGCATCTCCGCCAGCATGGCGGCCGCCACGATCAGGCCGACCGGCAGGAATTTAACGAAGCCCTCGCGCAACTTCTCCTGGTCGATGTCGAGCATCATCACCACGAACAGGAACAGCACCATCACCGCGCCGACGTAGACCACGATCAGCGCCAGCGCCAGGAATTCGGCTTCGATGAGCATCCACAGGCAGGCGGCACTGAAGAACGTCAGCACCAGCGCCAGCACGGCATGCACGGTGTTCTTCAGCGTGATCACCGACAGCGCGGCAGCCACGGTGACGAAGCCGAAGGCGTAGAAGCAGATGAGTTGGAACAGTTGGGGATTCATCGTTGGCCTCAGCGGTACGCCGCGTCTTGCGCACGGTCGGCGGCAATCTGCTGCTCGAAACGATCGCCGATGGCGAGCAGCTGCTGCTTGGTCACCACGTTCTCGCCACGATGTTCGAAGTGGTATTCGTGGATGCTGGTCTCGACGATCGAGTCGACCGGGCAGCTCTCCTCGCAGAAGCCGCAGTAGATGCACTTGAACAGGTCGATGTCGTAGCGCGTGGTGCGGCGCTGGCCGTCGCTCGCACGCGGCGCCGAATCGATCGTGATCGCCAGCGCCGGACACACCGCCTCGCACAGCTTGCAGGCGATGCAGCGCTCTTCACCGTTCGCATAGCGACGCAGCGCATGCAGACCGCGGAAGCGGTTCGACTTTGGGATGTGTTCCATCGGGTAGCGCACGGTGTACTTGGGCTTGAACATGTAGCCCATGGTCAGCCCCATGCCCTGGAACAGCTCGATCAGCAGCAGACTCTTGAAATAACCGGTAATACGTTTCATGGGTTATGCCCCTACGCCGATGCTGACCCAGCCGAAAAATTTCATGCAGCCGGCGACCATCACCCAGACGATGGCGATCGGTATGAGCACCTTCCAGCCCAGCCGCATGATCTGGTCGTAGCGATAACGCGGGAAAGTGGCGCGGAACCACAGGAACAGGAAACTCATCACGAATGCCTTGATGAACAGCCAGATGAAACCGCCGGTCCAGATCCAGTTGATCCAGCCTGGCGCATCGGCGTGGATCCAGCCCTGCAACGGGCTGAGCCACCCCCCCAGGAACAGGATCGAGGCCAGGAAGCTGACCAGGATCATGTTGGCGTATTCGGCCAGGAAGAAGATCGCGAACGCCGAGCCGGAATATTCCACGTGGAAACCGGCGACGATTTCCGATTCGCCCTCGGCCACGTCGAACGGCGCGCGGTTGGTCTCGGCCACGCCGGAGATGAAATAGATCACGAACACCGGCAACAGCGGCAACCAGAACCAGTCGAACAAGCCCTTGTGACCGGCCTGCGCGTTGACGATGTCGGTGAGATTCAACGAGCCGGCCAGCACCAGCACGCAAACCAGGCACAGGCCCATCGCCAGTTCATACGAAATCACCTGCGCGGCCGAGCGCATCGCGCCCAGCAGCGCATAGCGCGAGTTGGATGCCCAGCCCGCGAGGATGATGCCGTACACCCCCAGCGAGGTCATCGCCAGCAGGTACAGCACACCCGCATTCGCATTCGACAGCACCATCTTGCTGCTGAACGGAATCACCGACCACGCCGCCAGTGCCGGGATCAGCGCCAGCAACGGCGCCATGAAATACAGGAAACGGTTCGCCTTGGTCGGCAGGATCACTTCCTTGATCAGCAGCTTGACCACGTCGGCGAACGCCTGCAGCAGGCCGAACGGACCGATCTTGCTCGGCCCCAGTCGCACGTGCATCCAGCCGATGACCTTGCGCTCCCAGTACACGAACATCGCCACGGCGATGATCAGCGGCACCGTGATGCACAGGATGTAGATGATCGGCCACAAGAGCTGGTTGATAAGTTGATCAGCCATGATGCTTATGCCTTGCTCAAGGTGATGGCCGCGCCATACGGCGGCAGCGTGGCGGTGAGATCCTGGGCAGCCTCGATCCACGCCGCGCCATCCGGCACGGCCGCATCGAACCGTAGCGGCAGCAGCACGTCGCCGATACGCACCTGCGCACCATCGGCCAGGCCGAGTCGTTGTGCCTCCGCCGCGTTCAGGCGTACCGCCGCAGCCCGATTGAGCGGATGCGCATTCAGCGCGGTGGCGCGACGCAGTACGGCGTCGCCGCGATAGATCGGCCATGTGGCGAGGCGGGTCAGGCCGGCACCTGTCGCGCGCGCAGCCAAACCGTCATGCGACGGCACGGCACGCTCGCCGATGCCGGCGCGCAGGCCGGCCAGGTCGTCGAACTCGAAACCGGCCAGCTGCAGCGCACCACCCAGCGCACGCAATACCTTCCAGCCGGGACGGGCCTGGCCGGGCGCCTTGGCGCCGGCGCTGACGCCCTGCGCCAGGCCATCGACGTTGACCAGCGTCGCGTCGATCTCCGGCAGCAGCGCGATCGGCAGGATCACATCGGCCACCTCGCGCAACGCGGCGCTGGCATAGGCGCTGAACGCGACCACCTGTTCCGCACTGCGCAATGCCTTCAGTGCTGTAGCGCCATCGGCGAAATCGTGCGGCGGCTCGACGCCGTACAACACGTAGCTCTTGCGCGGCTGCGCCAGCATCGCCTGCGCGTCCAGTCCGCCGTTACCCGGCAGCACGCCGAGTGTGGCGAGACCGACGGCATTCGCGCCAACCGGCAGTTCGTTGTAACCGGCGCCGGTGGCGTCTGCGATGAAACGGGCCAGCGCACGCAACCAGGAGGCCTGCGGATGGGTGACCGCGGCTTCGCCGAGAATCACCACCGCACTGCCCTGCTCCGATGCAGCATGTTTCATGGCGGCGATCGCGTCGCTGTCGCCCTGATCGCTGGAGGCGGCATCGATCGCATCGGCCAGCGTCGCCGGCGCACTTGCCCCGGCGCTTACCGCCGCCTTGGCCACTGACAGCAGCGCATCGACCAGCGCCTGCGGCGCGACGATCGATTCACCCGCCAACTTGTAATTGAAATCGAAGCGGGCCGGATTGACCGTGTACACCTTCGCGCCCGTCTTCACCGCCTGATGCAGGCGATGGTTGAGCAACGGAATCTCATGCCGCAGGTCGGAGCCGACCAGCAACGCGGCCTTGACCTGCGCTACCTGGGTAACCGGCAACGCGAAACTGCCGGCCACGGCGCCGTCGGCAAAGTCGAGCTGGCGCAGACGATGATCGATATGCGCGCTGCCCAGACCGCGAGCCAGGCGCATCAGCAGATCGCCCTCCTCGTTCGAGCTGGCCGGATGCACCAGGATGCCCAGCTCGCTGCCCGACGCCTTCTTCAGCGCATCGCCGGCAAACTGCAGTGCATCTTCCCAGGTCGTCGCCTGCCATTGGCCGTCGCGCTTCACTTCCGGCGCATGGATGCGGTCGGCCGCGTACAGGCCTTGATGGCTGTAGCGATCACGATCGGACAGCCAGCATTCGTTGATCGCTTCGTTGTCGCGCGGCACCGTGCGCAACACTTCGCCACGGCGCGCATGCAGCCACAGGTTGGAGCCGAGCGCATCGTGATAGCCGATCGACGGCTTGGCGATCAGCTCCCACGCGCGCGCCTGGAACTGGAACGGCTTGTTGGTGAGCGCGCCGACCGGGCAGACATCGATGATGTTGCCGGAAAGCTCGGTCTCGATCGTTCTACCAATATAGGTACCAATCAACAGGTCCTCGGTGCGACCCATGCCGCCAAGCTCATACGAGCCGGCGATCTCGCTGGTGAAACGCACGCAGCGGGTGCAATGAATGCAGCGGGTCATCTCGGTGGCGACGAGCGGACCAATGTTCTCGTCGGCCACGGCGCGCTTGCGTTCGGTGAAGCGCGATACGCTGCGACCGAAGCCTAGCGACAAATCCTGGAGCTCGCACTCGCCGCCCTGATCGCAAATCGGGCAATCCAGCGGATGGTTGATCAGCAGGAATTCCATCACGTCGCGCTGATACTGCAGCGCGAGCTTCGAGTGCGTCTGCACCCTCATGCCTTCGGTCACCGGCGTGGCGCATGCCGGCAGACCCTTGGGCACCGGGCGGCCGCCCATTTCCACTTCGACCATGCACATCCGGCAGTTGGCGGCGATCGGCAGCTTGCGGTGGTAGCAGAAGCGCGGAATCACCACGCCGATCGCGTCGGCCGCCTCGATGATCATCGCGCCCTTGCGAATCTGCGTCGGCTTGCCATCAACCTCAAGGTTGACCAGGTCGCTTGCGGGAGTCGTCGGCTGCGCACTCATGCGACGACCTCCTGAGTGCTCTTGGCAAATTGGTCTTCGGTCATCGAGCGGCCGTGTTCCACAAAGTATTCGAATTCCGGCCAGAAGCGGGCAAGGAAACCCTGTACCGGCCACGCGGCGGCCTCACCGAATGCGCAAATGGTATGGCCCTCGATCTGACCGGCAATCGCCTTCAGGCGATGCAGGTCTTCTTGCGTGCCCTGCCCATCGACGATGCGCGTCAGCACGCGATACATCCAACCGGTGCCTTCGCGGCACGGCGTGCACTGACCGCACGACTCGGCCTTGTAGAAGCGCGAGATGCGGTGGCAGACCTTGACCATGCAGGTGGTCTCGTCCATCACGACCACCGCCCCGGAACCCAGGCCCGAGCCGGCCTTCTGCAGGCAGTCGTAGTCCATCGTGCTTTCGAGCATGACGTCGGCCGGCAGCACTTTCATCGATGAGCCGCCGGGAATCACCGCTTTCAGCTTGTGGCCATTGCGGACGCCGCCAGCCATCGCCAGCAGGTCCTTGAACGGCGTGCCAAGGCGAATCTCGAAGTTGCCGGGATGGTTGACGTGGCCGGAGACCGAGAAGATCTTCGGGCCACCGTTGTTCGGTTTGCCGAGGTTGAGGAACCAGTCCGCACCGTTGCGCAGGATCGCCGGCACGGATGCATAGGTTTCGGTGTTGTTGATCGTGGTCGGCTTGCCATACAGGCCGAAGCCCGCCGGAAACGGCGGCTTGAACCGCGGCATCCCTTTCTTGCCTTCCAGCGATTCCATCATCGCGGTCTCTTCGCCGCAGATATAGGCGCCAGCGCCCAGCGCGGTGTGGATCTCCACGTCCAGCCCGGTACCCTGGATGTTCTTGCCCAGCAACCCGGCCGCATAGGCTTCTTTCAGCGCCGCCTCGAAGTGCTCGAACGGCTCGTGGTGGAATTCGCCACGCAGATAGTTGTAGGCGACTGTGGAGCCGGTGCAATAGCACGCGATCGCCAGCCCCTCGATCACCGCATGCGGGTTGTAGCGCAGGATGTCGCGATCCTTCGCCGTGCCCGGCTCGGATTCGTCCGAGTTGCACAGGATGTACTTCTGCATCGTGCCTTTCGGCATGAACGACCACTTCAGTCCGGTCGGGAAGCCCGCGCCGCCACGACCGCGCAGGCTGCTCTTCTTGATTTCCTCGATCAATGCGGCCGGGTCGGGCTTCTCGGCGAGGATCTTCTTCCAGGCCTTGTAGCCATCGACCTTCTCATAGCTGTCCATCGACCACGGCGTGTCGAAATGCAGCGTGGTGTAAACCACCTGGTGTTCCTGCGGTGCGGGTCCGACTGCCATGGCTTATTCCAACCCGTCCAGAATTTCGTCGAGCTTCTCGGGGGTGAGACGCTCGTGGTAATGCCCGTTCACCGTCATCGCCGGCGCGTATACGCAAGCGGCGATGCATTCCTCTTCCTGCTTCAGATACACGCGGCCGTCCGGCGTGCTTTCACCGGTCTTGATGCCGAGCTTCTTCTCGCAATGATGCACCAGGCCTTCCGCGCCATTGAGCCAGCACGAGATGTTGGTACAGATCGCCACGTTGTTGCGGCCGACCGGCTTGGTCTCCAGCATCGAGTAGAAGCTGGAAACTTCGTACGCCCATACCGGCGGCAGGTCGAGGTACTTCGCGACCGCGGTGATCAGCTCGTCGGTGAGGAAGCCCCGGTTCTGCTCCTGCGCAGCGAACAGCGCCTGGATCAGCGCGGAGCGCTTGCGATCCGGCGGGAACTTTGCGACCCACTCATCGATGTGATGGCGGGTATGGTCGGTGAGTACGGCGAGCGGGTCGACGTTCCTGACCTGCTCGAAATGTCCGGTGGCTTTCATGGCAATAGACCCGGGAATGGGGAATCGGGAATGGGGAATCGGGAGGCGATCTTTCCGAACGATTTGGAAACTCTGGACACGGAAAACGGAACGCACCCGAGCGACGACAAAATATCCGGAGCACCGGCTTTTGCGACTCCCGCTTTCCGCTTCCCGATTCCCGTATTCATCGATCCACTTCGCCGAACACGAGGTCATAGGTACCGATCATGGCCACCACGTCGGCAAGCATGTGGCCGCGCACGATGGTGTCCATGGACGACAGGTGGGCAAAACCCGGGGCGCGCAGATGCACTCGGAACGGCTTGTTGGCGCCGTCGGAAACCAGATAGCAGCCGAACTCGCCCTTCGGCGCCTCGACCGCGGCGTAGGTCTCGCCGGCCGGCACGCAGTAGCCCTCGGTGAACAGCTTGAAGTGATGGATCATGGCTTCCATGTCCTCCTTCATCTCGACCCGCGACGGTGGTGCGACCTTGAAATTCTCGACCATCACCGGGCCCGGATTCGCCTTCAGCCACTTCACGCACTGCTGGATGATCCGGTTCGACTGGCGCATCTCTTCGACGCGGCACAGGTAACGGTCGTAGCAGTCGCCGCCGACGCCGACCGGGATGTCGAAATCCATCTCGGCGTACTTCGCGTACGGCTGCTTCTTGCGCAGATCCCACTCGACGCCCGAGCCACGCAGCATCACGCCGGTCATGCCCCACTGCTGGGCCAGCTCGGGGCTGATCACGCCGATGCCGACCGTGCGCTGTTTCCAGATGCGGTTGCTGGTGAGCAGCTCCTCGTACTCGTCCACCTTCGACGGGAAGTCGGCTGTGAACGCCTCGAGATAGTCCAGCATCGAACCTTCGCGCCAGCTGTTGATGCGCTTGAGGTCCTTGCCTTTATGCCACGGCGACTCGCGGTACTGCGACATCTGCGCCGGCAGATCGCGGTAGACGCCGCCGGGACGATAGTAGGTCGCGTGCATGCGCGCCCCCGACACCGCCTCGTACACGTCCATCAGTTCCTCACGCTCGCGGAACGCGTACAGGAACACCGCCATCGCGCCGAGATCGAGACCGTTCGAGCCGATCCACATCAGATGATTCAGGATGCGGGTGATCTCGTCGAACATGGTGCGGATGTATTGCGCGCGTTCCGGCGCCTCGATCCCCAGCAGGTTCTCGATCGCCTTCACATAGGCGTGCTCGTTGCACATCATCGAGACGTAGTCGAGCCGATCCATGTAACCGATCGACTGGTTGAACGGCTTGGACTCGGCCAGCTTCTCGGTGCCACGGTGCAGCAGGCCCACGTGCGGATCGGCGCGGACGATGGTCTCGCCGTCCATCTCCATCACCAGGCGCAACACGCCGTGCGCGGCCGGATGCTGCGGGCCGAAGTTCATCGTGTAGTTGCGGATTTCCTGCATGCTCAATTCTCCCGCCAGTGGTCGGCGGCTTCGGCTTTGGCCTGCATCAGGTCGGCGTCGTTGCGGATGGTGCGCGGCACCAGCACGCGGGGCTCGATCGATACCGGTTCGTAGATCACCCGCTTCTGCTCGGGGTCGTAGCGCACCTCGACATTGCCGATCAGCGGGAAGTCCTTGCGGAACGGATGGCCGACGAAACCGTAGTCGGTCAGGATGCGGCGCAGGTCCGGATGGCCATCGAAGATGATCCCGTAGAGGTCGAACGCCTCGCGCTCGAACCAGTTCACGCCCGGCCAGACCAGGGTCAGCGACGGCACCACCGGCAAGCTGTCGTCCGCGCAGAACACGCGCAGGCACAGGCGGCGGTTGTGTTCGATCGACAGCAGATGGATCACCGCGGCAAAGCGGCGCGGCTCGTCGTGGCCGCGCGGACGCCCGGCCCAGTCGAAGCGACCCATCGCCTGGCCTTCCACACCGCGCGAGAAACCGGTCCACGAGATGTCGGTCGTATCCCACTCGGTCTGGCCATAGCCGAGGTAGTCGACGCCGCACAGGTCGATCAGCTCGCTGAAACGGAAACCCGGCTCGTCGCGCAGTGCTGTGGCCACGGCGATCAGGTCGGGAGCGGCCAGTTCGGCGGTGATTTCGTTGCGTTGCGTGCTGATGCTCAACGTGTCGCCGAATCGCGCAGCAAGACGTTCGGCCAGCGAGGTCGCAGGTGTGTCGGACATATCAGGGCCTCACGAACGCGCGATGGTGCTGGTACGGCGGATCTTCTTCTGCAATTGCAGGATGCCATGGATCAACGCTTCGGCCGTGGGCGGGCAACCCGGCACGTAGATGTCCACCGGCACGATGCGATCGCAACCGCGCACCACCGAATAGGAATAATGGTAATAACCACCGCCGTTGGCGCAGCTGCCCATCGAGATCACCCATTTCGGCTCGGGCATCTGGTCATAGACCTTGCGCAGCGCCGGGGCCATCTTGTTGACGAGGGTGCCGGCCACGATCATCACGTCGGACTGGCGCGGACTGGGGCGGAAGATCACGCCGTAGCGATCCAGATCCAGCCGCGCTGCGCCGGCATGCATCATCTCGACCGCGCAACAGGCCAGACCAAACGTCATCGGCCACATCGAGCCGGTGCGCGCCCAGTTCATCAGCGCGTCGACACTGGTAGTGGCAAAGCCGCGCTGGACCACCGGGTTGTCGCCGGCCGGCCGCAGGATGTCGTCGACAAGATTCAACGGCTGCGGGTTATGCATCACCTTGTCGATGGAGGAGATCACTCCCATTCCAGTGCTCCCTTCTTCCACACGTAGGCGAAACCGACGATCAGCAGCAGCAGGAACAGCGCCATCTCGATCAGCGCGGTCACGCCGATCTGCTGGAACACCACCGCCCAAGGAAACAGGAAGGCGATTTCCAGATCGAAGATGATGAACAGGATGGCGAGCAGGTAGTAGCGCACGTCGAAGCGCATGCGGGCATCTTCAAACGCCTCGAAGCCGCACTCGTACGGCGCAAGTTTTTCCGCCTCGGGACGACGCGGACCGGCCAGCAGGCCGACCGCCAGCAGCACCAGGCCGAGACCGGTGGCAACGCCGATGAACAACAGAACGGGCCAGTATTCGGCAAGCACGATGCAACTTACCTCCGCGCCATGTGGCGCATCAGTGACCGCGGGACTAATCCGGTAACTCGCGGTCCGGCGACTTCGATTCGGCAGGCCGACGCAGCCAGAAGCTGCTGAGCCACGCCTGCAGGTTTGAAACCGAAACCGCAGGCGTCCGATGTTCCGCGGAACGAGCCCGCGAATCTCGCCATTGTATCAGTGCGTAGGTGTACAACAAGCCTTGACGGCCGATGGCGTGCGAATTATCGCCATGTATTTCACATCGTGTGGGTGGCCCGCTCGGAAGTCAGCGTGCCGGCGAGAATGTTCTCGATCCGGCTGCGGGCGGCCTCGGCGTCGCCTGATTCGTTGAAGTGGACGCCGATGCCTGCCGTGCGGTTGCCCTGCGCACCGACCGGACTGATCCAGACCACCTTGCCCACCACCGACAGCCGCTCGGTTTCCTCGGCCAGGGTTACCAGCAGCACCACTTCGTCACCGAGCGAATACGTCTGCGCCGTCGCCGCAAACAACCCGCCGTGCTTCAGGAACGGCATGTACGCGTTGTACAGCGAGGCCGCATCCTTGATTTTCAGTGAAATGATGCCCTGACGGGCAGCCATGGGTTTCATGCTGAGCTCCTGCCGGACGCGCTAGCCGCCCGATCGATGGTACCGATCTTAGACGCTGCGCCGCACGCGCACCACCGCCGCGACATTCCACATCTCTTATCTGTGCGTCGCGGCCCTATTTTCATCCGCCATAGGGCTGACTGGCCAGCAGCGACTGGCGCTCGTTGACCAGGTTTCCCCACGACACGGGAGGTACCCAGCAGGCAACCCATTCCGGCACGGTCGCGGCCGGCATCGGCCGCGAAATGGAAAAACCCTGCAACTGATGGCAACCCAGCGAAGCCAGCAGATCGCCCTGCTCCGCAGTCTCGACACCTTCGGCGATCACCGTCTTGGCCAGCATGCGGGCGGTGGTGATGACCCCTGCCGCAATCGCCATGTTTCGTTCGTCGCTGAGGATGTCGCGCACGAAGCTCTGGTCGAGCTTGATGTGTTCGATGTCGAGTTGCTGGATATGGCTCAGCGAGGCGCTGCCAGTGCCGAAATCATCCAGGCCGACGCGGATGCCGCGCCGGCGGCATTCCTCGATGACGGTCTTGGCGCGGGCATGATCCATCGACGGGCCGGTTTCGGTCACCTCGATGCCGAAACCCACATCCATCACGTCCGGGTAGGTCTCGAGTACGGCGTCGATATCGGTGAAGAACGCCGGATGCAGCAGATGGCGCGTGCTGATGTTGATCGAAACCGGGATCGAGACACCTGCCCGCATCCAGGACTGGCAGCATTTCAATGCCTCGTCCAGCACATAGCGGCCGATCGGCCGGGCCAGTTGCGGGTCATCCAGCACATGCATGAACTTGCCGGGTTCGATCAATTCCTGCCCGGTGTCATCCAGGCGCAGCAGCGCCTCCATGCCGGCGACCCCGTTCAGGCCAGGCAGACCGTCGATGTACACGATCGGCTGGAACAGCAGTTGCAGACGCGACTGTTGCAGCGCCTGGGCGATCCGTTCGCGCATCGCCTGCAGCCGCAACTGCTCCAGCTCCATCGCCGGCTGGTACAGCAAACCCCGGTCCTTGCCCTCTTCCTTTGCCGCATACATCGCCAGGTCGGCGTGGCGAACCAGGCCTTCGGCGTCGGATGCGTCGAGCGGAAACAAGGTCCAGCCGATGCTGGCCGACAGATACAGTTGTTCGCCCATCAGGTTGAACGGAGCCCGCAAGGCCTGCAGGATGCAGCGGCTGATGACGTCGAGCTGCTCGCGGCTGTCGAGGCCCGGGATAACCAGCGCAAATTCATCGCCGCCAAAACGGGCCAGCACGTCGGCTTCGCGCAGCATGCCGAGGATTCGCGCCGAAGCTTCGGTCAGCACATGGTCGCCGCCCCCGTGTCCGATCGTGTCATTGACGCTCTTGAAGCGATCGAGATCCAGCACGCCCACAGCCAGCAGCGAATGCTGCCGGGTGGTTTGCAGCCGCGCCTGTTCCAGCAGGTCGAACAGCAGGCGCCGATTCGGCAGACCCGTAACGACGTCGTAGAAGGCCAATTGCTCGACCCTCACCTCGTGCAGCTTCTGTTCGGTGACGTCGCGCTGATGCCACAGCCGCCCACGCGGCACGCCGTCGATGGTGATCGGAATGAAGTCGCGCAGGAAAGTACGGCCGCCCTTGATGGCGACCTCATCGCCCCTGACCGGCTCGTTCCTGGCCAGAATGTCCTGGACCCGCTGCCACTCGCGATCGGGATCTTCGAGGGTGGGTTTCAAGCGCTCATAGATCGTGTCGGACGAGAGGTTCTCCAGCTCGGAAGGGGCCTCTGGCAAACCGAAAAGTTCGCAGAACGCCTCATTGACGAACTTCACGCGGTTGTCCTCGGACATCACCAGCACGCCGGAGTACTGGTTCGACAGCACCGTCTGGAAATGCTGCAGGTTGAACCGCAGATCCTGCTCGGCGGCCAGGCGTGCCGCACGCGCACGCTGCATCTGGATGCCCAGCCCCAGCTCGACTGCCATTTCCGAAAAAATCTGCACCTCGATCGGGACAAACGCATCGGCCTCGGCCGCAGCGATCACGAACACACCGGCAACGAGTCCCTCTATCAGTAGCGGGAGTGCCAGCAGCGCGCGCGGGCCCGGGGAATCGCCGGCAAACGGCCAGTCCGCCAGGGCCGACGGCCGCGGATGTCTCAACTGCGGCCGACCCGTCAGTGTCGCGATGACGGCGGCGTCATCGGCATGTGCGACGTCGTCAAGGTGGAGCAGGGCCTCCTGCCCGGAGTCGTCCGCCGCGCCGCCCTGGACGTGCAAGCGCAGCGTCTGTCTGTCGTCACCCTCCAGCAAGGCGATCCGTGCCGCCTGGTACCCGCCCGTTCGCCTCATGACCCGACCGGCATCCGTCAGCAATGTCTGCTCGTCCGGGCTGTGCGTCACCACCTTGACCATCTCGCTGAGCAGACGTAAAGCGCGTCGCTGGCAAGCCTCCTCCTGGACCGATTGCAGCAGCAAGCTGCGTTGCTCGTGCACCTCCAGCCCCAACCCGATGCTGGCGGCGGCCTGCTGCAGCAGCTCGATCATGCGCGGCGAAAAGTAGCCGGGATGCGAGGACCGTATCACCAGCCCCGCGCATACCTCGCCAAATTTCATGATCGGCAAGGCAACGACGGAAGCTATGCCATGCCGTATGTAGGCCGGACGGAACATCTCCAGACCCGGCGTATGGCGGATATCGTTTTCCAGCTGCGGCATCCCTTGCCAGAACGCCGGTCGCGCGACCGAAAACGGCATGTGCTCGGGGTAGATATCCGCCACACCCGGCGCGATATGAGCAGGAGCGATGCGGCGGAACCATCCGCTGCCGCGGTCCACCTCGCCTACCATCACCCACAACGCGCCGATCCGGTGCTCGAGCACCTCGATGACGGCATGGTAGAGCGCAGGTGGGTCGAGCGAGCGAACCAGCAACTGACTGATGTCGAAAAGCGCGGCGTAGAAATGCTCGCTAGACGCGGTTTCCGGCGCTGGATGGGCATCTAACGAATTCAGATCCGGATTGTGCATTCAGTTGCTCAGCCGGGTAAACGTAGCCAGCGGCCTGCCTCGACATCGCCGCTGGGTCGACAACCGGTTTCGATGATGTCGCGGCGACGGCGCAGCGTCTGGCTGCATCAGCGTCATCGGCAGCCGCTGGCTGCACCCGCATCACCACTTCCCCCAGCGCCAGAAGCTAGTCCTGTCAATTGCGCTATGCAAGACCGGCGTCCACGATGCAACCCGGTTCAGAGCGCGCACCAGCCCCAGTGGTCGAATATCCACACCGAAGGCAAATCCAGCGCCAGCCTGGCGAAACGCGGAGCGGCAGCCGCGGCAGGCAAAGCGGTCAACCGATGGGTATCCTGACCGTCACGTTGCAGCGGAGCCTCTCGCCAGCACCAGCTCTGCGCTCCGGCCGTACTGACCACGCTCAGCCGCAGCCACCGACATAACCACCTCTGGGGCTGCCATGGCAGCGTCGAAGAAGAGGCCGCCGGCAGCGCCGACAGGTCGAGATAGCGTTCCGGCATGGTGGCCAGGCGGCGCAGGCGCCTGCTGCTCAAGGCCATCTGGCTGCGATGTGCTGCCAGTGCCTTGCGCTTGTTCGTGGCCTGCGCGGCCGAGCCGTGGATTTCGATGAAACCGTCGTCCTGTGCGTGACCATGCACCAGATAGGCCAACAGCCGGGGCGGGTGCGACTGCCCGGCCAGGGCCAGCCGCACCAGGACGTGCGCCGAGCCGTGGTCGGGATGGCGATCGTCCAGCGCCGGCAGCGCGATCAGGCCAGGGCGAAACTGGTCGATTGCCGCAGCCACGGTCGACACCGCCGTTGCTGTCGTCTGCAGCAGCAGGTCCGTGACCCCCATATCCGGCCAGCCCAGTGTCTGCAGCGCCGAAGTCGGCACGCCGAGGCACTGCAGGGCCTGCAGCAATTCCGAGTGGCGGTGCCGTCCCCAGCGCCGCCGATCGGCGGCGCCGATCCACACACGCCGCTCCAGCCAGCGCTGCGGCCATGGATTGTTGTCGCCCGCCGTCAACAGCAGGATGCGCACCTCGCCGCCCGCCGCCAGCACCTGCTGGATCAACAGGCCGGTGGCGATGGTTTCGTCGTCCGGGTGCGGTGCCACGACCAGCAAGCGGGTCTGCGCGGAAAACGCCGGCAATCCGTTCGCCGGAGCCGCCGGGGATGGATTCGCGACGGACTCGTTCAACGCCACTGCGCCAGCAGTTCCAGCAGCAACAAGTCGCCGCGCAACGGACCGCGCAAGCCCTCGCGGGTGCGATTGACCGCGCTGTACCAGTGGCCCAGCGCCTCCACGTCCATCGCACTGGCCAGCGGCCCGCTGCGCTCGGCCGAGCGCGCCTTGATCTCGTCGGCGGCAGCCTGCGCGGCAAACCACAACCGCTGCGCCGGCTCGCTGTCCAGCCAGCGCTTGACGACGTCCAGCGGCTGGCCACGGCCCGCGGCGAGTGCGGCCAGGTCCTTGCGCACTTCCAGCCGGCGGTCGAGCGCGCCTTCCTGCGCCCAGGCGCGGGCCAGGCCGGGATTGCCGCCGGCAGCGTCGAGCGCAGTGGCCGCATCGCGCACACCATCGGCCTGCAGCCAGGCCAAGGCATCTGCGGCAGCCGGCAGGTGAAACTCGATCCGCTGGCAGCGGCTGCGGATGGTCTGCGGCAGGCGCCACGGCGCATCGCCCAGCAGGATCAGCATGGTCTGCGCGGCAGGCTCTTCCAGTGTCTTCAGCAAGGCATTGGCGGCGGCCGGATTCATCGCATCGGCCGGGTCGATGGTGGCGACCTGCCAGCCGCCGAACTGGCTGCGCATGGCCAGCCGCGCCGACAGCTCGCGGATCTGGTCGACCACGATCTCGCTGCGCAGCACGCCATCCTTGCGCAGGCCGAAGCTCAGCGAAATCACGTCCGGATGCGTGCCGGCGGCAACCAGCAGGCAACTGCGGCAACGGCCGCACGGATCGCCGTCGGCGGGTTCCGAGCACAGCAAGCCCTGCACGAAACGCTGGGCGAACGCGCGCTTGCCCAGGCCTGCCGCACCACACAGCAACAAGGCGTGCGGCAGCGCATCGCGCTGGCGGCGCGCCTGCAGCCGCGCCCAGTGTTCGGCGTGCCAGGGCAAAAGGTTCATGCAGGCGGATCTCCAACCAGTGCGGCCAGCGTCCGTATCGCCGCTTCCAGCACCGCCGCGGCCGATTGACTGGCGTCGATCACCCGGAAACGGTCCGGCTCGGCCGTCGCCCGTTCGCGATAGCTCATGCGCACGCGTTCGAAAAAAGCATCCGCCTCGACTTCGATGCGGTCGGCGTCGCCGCGGCCGGCGGCGCGGGCACGTCCGGTCGCCACCGGCAGATCGAGCAGCAAGGTCAGGTCGGGCTTCACGCCGGCACAGGCCCAGCGCTCCAGCTCGGCAATGCGCCCGACGGGCTGGCCGCGACCGCCGCCTTGATACGCGTAGCTGGCATCGGTGAAGCGGTCGCACAGTACCCACTGTCCGGCGCCCAGGGCCGGCTCGATCAGCTCGCGCACGAGCTGCGCGCGCGAGGCAAACATCAGCAGCAGCTCGGTCTCGGCGGCCAGTGCGTGCTGGGCCGGATCGAGCACGATCGCGCGCACCGCTTCGCCTACGGCGGTGCCACCGGGTTCGCGCGTCTGCACCAGCGCGATGCCGCACTGTTCGATGTAGGCGCGCAGGCCGGCCAGCAAGGTGCTCTTGCCGGCACCTTCGCCACCTTCGAGGCTGATGAATTTTCCGCGCGCCACACTCATTGGCAATGCTTCCGCTGGTAGCAGTCGACGTTGCGATTGTGTTCCTCCAGCGTGCTGGAAAAAACATGACCGCCATCGCCGCGGGCCACAAAATAAAGCGCGTCACCGGCAGCCGGATGCAACGCCGCCTGCAGTGCCGGCTTGCCCGGCAGCGCAATCGGCGTCGGTGGCAGGCCAGGGCGGGTGTAGGTGTTGTAAGGCGTATCGGTGGTGAGGTCGCTCTTGTGGATATTGCCGGCGTAGCTCGCGCCCATGCCGTAGATCACGCTGGGATCGGTCTGCAGCAGCATGTGATTCTGCAGGCGTCGCACGAACACGCCGGCGATCTGCGCGCGCTCATCGGGGCGGCCGGTCTCCTTCTCCACGATCGACGCGAGGATCAGCGCATCGTACGGGGTTGCCAGCGGCAGATCCTTGGCGCGCGCCGGCCACAGTGCATCCAGCGTCTTTGCCATGGCGCCGTGTGCGCGCTTGAGAATGTCCAAGTCGCTGTCGCCTTTCACGTAGGCGTAGGTCTCCGGCAGGAAGCGTCCCTCGGGTGCCTCGCCGGGGGCGCCGATCTTCTGCATGATCGTGGCATCGTCCAGGTTGACGCTGTCGTGACGGAGCTTGTCGGCATTGGCGAGCGCCTGGCGCAACTCGGCAAAAGTCCAGCCGTCGACGATGGTGAAATTGCGCCGCAACACCTTGCCGGCTGCCATGTTGGCGAGCAGCCGGCGCGGCGTGATGCCGACGTTCAGAGCGTACTCGCCGGCATGCAGCTTGCCCGCCACGCGCATCTGCTCGGCCAGCAGCCGCCAATACCAGGTGTTGGCGCTGCTCAGCTTGCGCTGACGCAGTTCGCCGACGATGCTCTTGAAGCTGCTGCCGCGACCGACGTCGATGCTGTCGCCCTGTGCCGTCACGTTCAGCGGCGCGTTGCTGAACCGGTTGAAGTCGTTCCAGCCATAGACCAGCGCAGCGGCCAGCACCAGCAGCATGATCAGCAACACACGTGGCCGCACGCGCCCACGCATCGGTTTGTCACTCATCCGCCCTGCTCCATCAAAAATCCAAGATCGCGCCAGTGCTGTTGCAGCTGGCGGGTCATCTCGCCCACCGCATAATCCTGCCTGTCCAGTGAACGTACCGGCACGATGCCGCGCACGCTCGAACTGAGAAAAACCTCGCTGGCCCCCAACAAGGCGTCCAGCGTCAGCTCACCAACCTGCGTTTGCGGACATGCCGCCAGCACTTCGGCACGAGCAACCCCCGCCACACCGCAGCGATCCAGCGCCGGGGTCAGCAGCACACCGTCGACGACCGCAAACAGGTTGGCCATGGTCGCCGAAATCACCCGGCCATGACTATCGCACAGCACGCCCTCGGCGATCGCCGGATCGCTCCACTCGGCGCGTGCCAGCACCTGCTCCAGTCGATTGAGGTGTTTCATCCCGGCCAGCAACGGCTGTTCCGCCAGGCGGATATCGCATACACGCACGCGCACGCCTTGCGCATACGCAGAGTCCGCGACCTGCGGTGGCGCGAAGGCGGCTATCACGCGCATCGGTCGCGGCGCCGCCGGCAACGCGTAGCCGCGCTCGCCGACACCCCGCGTCACGGTGATGCGCACCACCGAGTGCGGCATGCCGCGGGGGACGTCCAAGGTCTCGCGCCACAATTGCGCCGCATCGGGCACCGGTATGCGCAGGCGCTCGCAACTTTCGGACAGCCGCCGCATGTGGCGCGACCACAACGGCGCCACGGCACCGACGAGCCGGATGCTCTCGAACAAACCGTCGCCGTAAGCCAGGCCGCGATCCAGTGCGGGAACCTGGTCGGCGGCTGCGCCATCGATCAGCATGCGCATGGCCATCAGTCCGGCACTCCCAGCGCGCGCAGCAGGCCGCGGGCCTTGGCACGGGTTTCATCCAGTTCACTCGCTGCCACCGAATCGGCAACGATGCCGGCGCCTGCGCGCAGGCTGACTTCGTCGCCGGCCAGGGTCAGGGTGCGGATCAGGATGTTCAAATCGAGGTCACCGTTGCGATCGAGATAGCCCAGCGCGCCGGTGTAGGCGCCACGCGGCGCATCTTCCAGTGCGGCAATGATTTCCATGCAACGCACCTTGGGACACCCGGTGATGGTGCCGCCGGGAAAAGTGGCGGCGATCACCTCACCGGGCGTCACTCCGGCACGCAGACGGCCACGTACATTGGAGACAATGTGGTGAACGTGGGCGTAACTTTCCACTGCCATCAACTCGTCGACCTCGACCGTGCCCGGCACGCAGACGCGGCCAAGATCGTTGCGCTCCAGGTCGATCAGCATCACATGCTCGGCGCGCTCCTTCGGATGCGCGCTCAATTCGCGGATGCGCGCCACTTCGTCGTCGCCGGGCAGCCGCGGCCGCGTGCCGGCGATCGGCCGGGTCTGCGCCACGCCACGACGCACTTCGACCAGCCGCTCCGGGGAGGAACTCACCACCGCCCATCCCGGCTGCTGCAGCAGGCCGGCAAACGGTGCCGGATTGGCCTGGCGCAATACGGCATACAGCGAGGCTGCCGTGGGTGGCTGCGCATAGCGCGCACGCCAGGCGCGCGACAGGTTCACCTGGAAAATGTCGCCGGCGTACAGATGTTCGTGGATGCGCGTCACACCGTCCAGAAAACGCGGCGGCGCATCCTCTTCCCACGCTATCGGCGCAACCAGCGATGGAATCGATGGAGTTGCCGCAAGATCTCGCTCCAGCGCATCGAGTACGTGCTCATGGCACGCCTCGGCAATCAGGATCGTGCAGTCGCGTGCGTGGTCGACGATCACCGCCGCCGGGCAGCGCACGGCGAGTGCCACCGGCAATACCGCAGGCGTCCGCAGATTCAATTTCGGCTCGATCTCGCTGGCCAGTTCGTACGCCAGCAGCAGCACCCAGCCGCCATGAAACGGCAGTTCATCGTCGTCCGGTTGCAATCGTTCGGCTTGCCAGGCCGCGTCCAGCGCATCGAGGAAACGTCCCGCGCGAGGGTTGCCCGCACCATCGTGGAGCTGACCGTCCGCGTGCAGCACGAGCCGGTCACCGGGAAACGCGAACAGGATGTCGTAACGCGACTGCGCGGTGCCGCGCACCACGCTTTCCAGCAGGCACGGATAGCGCTCCGGAAATGAAGCGGCCGGCGCGAGCAAGTCGCGCCGGCCCTCCAGAATGCGCCGCTGGCAGGCCACGCTCAGGCGCGACGGAATGCCAGCGTGCCGTTGGTGCCGCCGAAGCCGAACGAATTGGAGATCGCCACGTCGAGCTTCGCCTCGCGCGCGGTATGCGGCACGAAGTCCAGGTCGCAGCCTTCGCTTGGCTCGTCCAGGTTGATCGTCGGCGGCAACACCTGATCGCGCAGCGCCAGGATGGTGAAGATCGCTTCGACGCCGCCGGCCGCACCCAGCAGATGCCCGGTGGTCGACTTGGTCGAGCTCATCGCCAGCTTGTAGGCGTGATCGCCGAAGATCTTCTTCGCCGCCATCACCTCCCCCAGATCGCCGAGCGGCGTCGAGGTGCCATGCGCATTGACGTATTGCACGTCGGTCGGCGCGAGGTGGGCATCGTTCAGTGCGCTCTGCATGCAGCGGGCAGCGCCTTCGCCACCCTCGCTCGGCGCGGTCATGTGGAACGCATCGCCGCTCATGCCGAAACCGACCAGCTCGGCGTAGATCCGGGCGCCACGCGCCTTGGCGTGTTCGTACTCTTCCAGCATCAACACGCCGGCACCGTCGGACAGCACGAAGCCGTCACGGTCCTTGTCCCACGGACGGCTGGCCCTGGTCGGGTCGTCGTTGCGGGTAGACATCGCCTTGGCCGAGCAGAAGCCGGCCATCGCGGTGCCGGTGGTGGCGAACTCGGTGCCGCCGGCAATCATCGCATCGGCATCGCCGTACTGGATCATCCGCGCAGCCAGGCCGATGTTGTGAGTCGCCGTGGTGCACGCGGTGACGCAGGCGATGTTCGGCCCCTTCAGCCCGAACATGATCGACAGCTGGCCCGACACCATGTTGATGATCGAGCTGGGCACGTAGAACGGCGAGACCCGGCGTGGCCCCTTGGCAGCCAGTTCCAGCGTGGTCGCCTCGATCGTGTACAGGCCGCCGATGCCGGCGCCGACCGCCACGCCGATGCGCGGCGCGTTTTCTTCGGTCACTTCCAGCCCGGAATCGCGCAGCGCCTGGGTGCCCGCCGCCACGCCGTAGTGGATGAATGGATCCATCTTCTTGACGTCCTTGACCGGCATCCACTGCGCCGGATCGAAGCCGCTGACCTGACCGGCGATGCGCGTGGAATAAGCGGAGGTATCGAAATGGGTGACCGGGCCGATCCCGCTGACGCCCTTGAGAACATGGTCCCAGGCGGTGGCGATGTCGTTGCCGACCGGCGAGATGATGCCCATGCCGGTCACTACTACTCGACGCTTGCTCATGCTGTATTCCTTCGTGTATTCCGCAAAACCACCGTCGGCGGGTACTTCGCGATGCGAATCGCAGATACGTCATCCACCGTGGCAGGGACGCATCCCGCCCACCATACGGGGTAGGACGTTACAAAATGCAGAAACGAAAACTGCGCCGGGAAGGCGCAGCGTTCGATATCCCCACATGGAAGGACTGGCCAGTGAAATGCCTGCCAGTCCGGCAGGGGGCATGAAATCCCGAATCGATCGGTGCCCGATCAATCCATTCCGTGCCAATCAATCCTTGGAGTGGGCCTTGATGTAATCCACGGCCTGCTGCACGGTGGTGATCTTCTCGGCGTCTTCGTCGGGAATCTCGGTCTCGAACTCTTCCTCGAGCGCCATCACCAGTTCCACCGTGTCCAGCGAGTCTGCGCCCAGATCGTCCACGAACGAAGCGTTCGCCGTGACTTCATCTTCTTTCACGCCCAACTGCTCGATGACGATTTTCTTGACGCGCTCTTCGATGGTGCTCATGTTGCCCATACCTCTCAAGGAGTAAATGTTTGTCTGTGCCGGCGTGATGCCCGCAAAAGGCCGGCGGCATTGTAGTGGCTAAACCGCGAGGCCGCCACGATTCGCCGGTGATACCAGGAAGCGGTCCATGGGCACCGACGCGAAAGCGCAATTGTCGCCTAAAACGAGCCCGCTGGCGACAACTGCTTCGCAAGCCTTACGCCATATACATGCCGCCGTTGACGTGCAAGGTCTCGCCGGTGATGTAGGCCGCGGCCGGCGAGGCCAGGAAACCCACTGCCTTGGCGATATCTTCGGCCTCGCCCAGCCGGCCCAGCGCGATCTGGCCGAGCAGCGCCTGCTTCGACTCTTCCGGCAGCGCGCGGGTCATGTCGGTGTCGATGAAGCCGGGTGCCACGACGTTGACGGTGATGCCACGGCTGCCGATCTCGCGCGCCAGCGACTTGGAGAACGCGATGATGCCTGCCTTGGCCGCGGCATAGTTGGCCTGGCCCGGGTTGCCGGTGAGACCGATCACCGAGGCGATCGAGATGATGCGGCCCTTGCGCGCCTTCATCATGCCGCGCATCACCGCCTTGGAGGTGCGATAGACCGAGCTGAGGTTGGTATCGAGGATGATGTTCCAGTCTTCCTCGCGCATCCGCATCAGCAGCTGGTCGCGGGTGATGCCGGCGTTGTTGACCAGGATCGACACCGCACCGAATTCCTTGGCGATGCTGTCGACCAGGGCGTCGACGGCGGCACTGTCGGTAACGTTCAGCACGCGGCCATGGCCGCCATGCGCAGCCAGCCGGTCGTCGATCGCGCCGGCACCGCTCTCGCTGGTCGCGGTGCCGATCACGGTGGCGCCCATCGCCGCCAGCTCGTCGGCGATGGCCGCGCCGATGCCGCGGCTGGCGCCGGTGACCAGCGCGATTTCACCTTGCAGTGGATTGCTCATCTGTAGGGGTTCCTGACATTCAATAAAGGGAATCATGCGTGCCGCGAGAGATCACACCCATTCGGCGCGCGCGGCATCGAGCTCGGCCGGCGCGCCGATGGCGCGCGCCTCGAGAGTCTTGTCGATACGCTTGACCAGGCCGGTCAGCACCTTGCCCGGACCGCATTCGGCGACCCGGGCGGCGCCACCGGCTGCCAGTGCCTGCACGCATTCGGTCCAGCGCACCGGCAGATACAGCTGGCGCTGCAGTGCGCCGCGAATCTCTTCCACCGTGCCGTAACTGCGCGCTTCAGCGTTCTGCACCACCGGGATCGACGGCAGGTGCCAGACGATCGAGGCCATCCGTTCGCCCAGCCGATCGGCCGCTTCACGCATCAGCGCGCAGTGCGACGGCACCGACACCGCCAGCCTGATGGCTTTCTTCACACCCAGCTCGGCAAGCGTGGCCAACGCACGCTCGACCGCCTCGGCGTTGCCGGCGATCACCAGCTGGCCGGGCGAATTGAAGTTGGCCGGCGATACCACCTGCCCTTGCGCCACTTCCTCGCATACCGCGGCGATCTGCGCGTCGTCGCCACCGAGGATCGCCGCCATCGCGCCGACGCCAGCCGGCACGGCCGCCTGCATCAGCCGGCCGCGCTCGGCCACCAGGGCAGCCGCGTCATGCAGCGACAACGCGCCGGTGCAGACCAGCGCGCTGTATTCGCCCAGGCTGTGACCGGACAACTGTGCCGGCTGCGCGCCACCGAGTTTCCGCCAAACCCGCCACACCGCCACGCTGGCGGCGAGCAATGCCGGCTGGGTGTTTTCGGTGCGGTTGAGCTGCTCTTCCGGTCCGTGCGCGCTCAAGTTCCACAGATCGAGCCCGGCGCCCTGCGAGGCCTCTTCGAACGTCGCCTGCACTTCGGCATGCGCGGCGGCCAGCTCGGCCAGCATGCCGACCGACTGCGACCCCTGCCCGGGAAAAACGAAAGCGAGCGTGGCGGAAGTGGAACTCATGGATGCGCGGACTCCGTCGGCCAAAAGCGTCATGGTGCCAGCATCGCCGCCCATACGCAGCTGTATTCGGTTTTTGCCGGCCGGAAAACAGACGCCGCCCGGAGGCGGCGTCCTGGAGAACTTGCAGTACAGCGACTCAGTAGCGCAGCAACGTCGAAGCCCAGGTGAAGCCGCCGCCGAACGCCTCCAGCAGCAGGTTCTGGCCGCGCTGCACCTTGCCCGAACGCACCGCGTAATCGAGCGCCAGCGGTACCGAGCCGGACGAGGTGTTGGCATGCTTGTCGACCGTCACGATGACCCGTTCCATCGACATCTTCAGGCGCTTGGCGGTCGCCTCTATGATCCGCAGGTTGGCCTGGTGCGGAATCAGCCAGTCGATATCCGATTCGATCATGCCGGCCGCCTGCAGCGTTTCATCGACCAGCGAGTCCAGCGTCTTCACCGCGACCTTGAACACTTCGCGACCGGACATCTTGATGCGCACGCCGTGATTGGGTTCGTCCTTGAAGCCGACCGACACGCCGACCGGGTTGTACAGCAGATGCTTGTAGCCGCCATCTGCATGCAGGCAGGTGGCATAGATGCCCGGCGCGCTGGAAGCCTCAAGCACCACAGCACCGGCGCCATCGCCGAACAGCACGCAGCTTTCGCGTTCGGTCCAGTCGACCATGCGGGTCAGCGTCTCGGCACCGATCACCAGCACCTTCTTCGACTGCCCGCTCTTGATGAACTTGTCGGCGATGCCCAGCGCATAGACGAAGCCCGAGCACGCCGCGTTGACGTCGAACGCGGCGCAGCCGTTGGCACCGAGCCGGTGCTGCACCAGGCAGGCGGTCGACGGAAAGATGATGTCCGGCGTGGTCGTGCCGAGAACGATCAGGTCGAGCTCGGAAGCCTTGATTCCGGCCGCTTCCAGCGCACGCTGCGCGGCGAGAAAAGCCAGATCGCCGGTGGTCTCGCCGTCGGCCGCGATGTGGCGCTGGCGAATGCCGGTACGGCTGTGTATCCACTCGTCACTGGTGTCGACGATCTTTTCCAGATCGGCGTTGGTGACCACGCGCTCGGGCAAGGCGCTGCCGGTGGCTATGATGCGGGTGTAGATCTGGGACATTCAGCTATCCATCGACGAATACGGAGGATCGCACGCCACGGGCGGCGTCTGCACAACACCGCAACGTTACGTTCCGGCGCGATTAAACGCAAAACGGCGCGTCACCGCGCCGTCTCGCATGACCACATTCCGGGATCCCTGGGGGATTCCGTGGAATCGATCAATCCTCGACCGCCACCGCACCCTTGGTGTCGATCACTTTCTTGCCGCGATAGTAGCCGTCCTTGGTGACGTGATGGCGCAGATGCACTTCGCCACTGGTCGGATCGGTGGACAGCTGCACGGTCTTCAGCGCGTCGTGCGAACGACGCATGCCGCGGGTGGACGGGGTACGGCGGCTCTTGGCAACTGCCATGGTAATTCTCCAACGGAAACTTGATGATCTGTTGCGGCATGACCCGGATCGGATGACCGGATCGGTGGTTACTTCTTCAGTTCGCGCAGTACCGCGAACGGATTTTCGGAGCGCTCGTCACCGGTCGTAAGGTCGTCCGGGTCGTAGCCTGTCACTTCGTCGGGCAGGCTGCTGTCCGGGTTGACCGGAACCAGCGGCAGCACCAACAACAATTCGTCTTCAATCACATCCGCCGGATTCAATCGGCCGTCCTCGGCCACCAGCAGCGGTTCGCAATCAGGCGGCAAGCCAGCCTCGTCGCGCTCCTGTCTGATCAGGCCAAGCCGGGTATTCACCTCGACCGGCAGTACAAACGGCTCCAGCGTGCGCTGACAGGTCAGTGCCAGCGAGGCCTGGGCGCGAACATCGACATAGCTGATGCCGAGGCTGTCGCGCCCGAAATCCAGCTCGAACTGCACTCCCCCGTCAGCACTCGCCAACACCTCGCAAAGGCGTGACATGGCCGCGATGGGTAGCGTTCCCTCGAACGAACGCCGCGCCGAGACCATGCGCCAAGCGTCCACGGACTCTGGCAGTGTCACGGACATAATCGCGAAATGTTAGGTTCGAAGGCGCCCGAAGTCAACTGGCGCGACGCCGGTACGGCATCAACATGCGCCGGAAGCGAGCTATTTTGCCTGATCCGGCCCCAATGCGGCAGACTGAATCTCCCTGTCGCCCGAGCCGCTGCCCTTGAACCCCTATTTGACGCTCGGCACCGCCGTGCTGCTGGTGCTGTTGATGGCCCTGCTGGGGGCGACCTGGGTGCTGCGCCGACGCCAGGCGCAGCGCGGCGCCAGCCTGCGAAGCCTGCTCGACCTGGCCGACCGGCTCGAAGCGGATCTCAAGACCTGCCGATCCGGCCTGCAGCAGGCACACGCGGTGATGTCGCTCAATCCCGACCTGCCCGCCGCCAGCGAACAGGACGCGCAACATGCGATCGACGCCGGCCTGCGCGGCCTGTTGCAGCAACGCCTGTGGATACGCGACCGCTCGCCGCAGGCCAGTCAGCAGGAGCTCGACGAGGCCGCCGCCTCGATGCGCAGCACCCGCGACCGCCTGCAGCCGCTGCTGCAGGCGCTCACCCAGGCCCAGAGCGACCTGAACAGCGCCATGCGCGAGCACATCCGGCGCGATTCGGATACATGATGGCGCCCCACGCCACGAGGCCCCGGATCGTGCTGGGCTCGACCTCGCGCTACCGCGCCGAGCTGCTGCGCCGGCTGGTCGCCGATTTCGAGCAATCGGCTCCGGGCACCGATGAGGCCCCATTGCCGGATGAAGCGCCGGCGGAGCGCGCCCTGCGGCTGGCCATCGCCAAGGCAGAAGCGGCGGCAGGCAGTGCGCGCGACGCGCTGGTGATCGGCTCCGACCAGGTCGCCGAACTCGACGGCCTGATTCTCGACAAGCCCGGCTCCGCCGAACGCGCCCGCGCCCAGCTCGCCGCCAGCTCGGGCCGCGACGTGCACTTTCATACCGCGCTGTGCCTGCTCGATACCCGCGACGGGCGGCGGCATACCCATGTCGACCACACCCGTGTGCGCTTTCGCGAACTGGCTGTGGCGGAGATCCACCGTTACATAGAACGCGAACAGCCGCTCGACTGTGCCGGCAGTTTCAAGTGCGAGGGCCTCGGCATCAGCCTGTTCGAGTCGATCGACAACCGTGATCCCAGCGCGCTGATCGGGCTGCCGCTGATCGCACTGGCGCGGCTGTTGCGTGAAACAGGCATCGATCTGCCGTAGGTCCGACGCACCGAACCATCGCTACACTGCCGCCATCGTGTCCGCGTGGCACTCCACGCTCCCTGCCACTGCAGAAAAACCATGTCCGCCATCACCCAACCCCACGAAGAACCTCTGCAGCAGCGCCTGGAGGCCGCGATGGCCCAGGTCAACCGCGTGCTGCTGGGCAAGCCGCGCCAGGTGAAACTCGCGTTCACCTGCCTGATCGCCGGCGGGCATCTGCTGCTGGAAGACGTGCCTGGCGTGGGCAAGACCACGCTGGCGCACGCACTGGCAGCCACCTTCGCGCTGGAGTTCCAGCGCGTGCAGTTCACCAGCGACCTGCTGCCGTCGGACATCATCGGCGTCAGCGTGTACGAGCGCGAGACTGGCCAGTTCCGCTTTCATCCCGGCCCGATCTTCACCGGCCTGCTGCTGGCTGACGAGATCAACCGCGCCAGTCCGAAGACACAGAGCGCGCTGCTGGAAGCGATGGCCGAAGATCAGGTCACCATCGACGGCCAGACGCATGCGCTGGCACAACCTTTCTTCGTCGTGGCCACCCAAAACCCGCTCGACCTCAACGGCACCTTCCCGCTGCCCGATTCGCAGCTCGACCGTTTCATGCTGCGACTGTCGCTGGACTATCCGGATGCCGCCGCCGAACGTGCCCTGCTCACCGGCAGCGATCGCCGCGACCTGCTGGCGCAACTGAATCCCCAGCTCGATGGCAATGCGTTGATCGGACTGCACCGGCGGGCGCAGGCGATCACCGCCAGCGCGGCCCTGCTCGACTATCTGCAGGCCTTGCTCGCCGCCAGCCGCCGCCATGCCGACATCCGCGTGGGCTTGTCGCCGCGCGCCGGCCTGGCCCTGCTGGGCGCTGCACGCGCGTGGGCGCTGCTGTCCGGGCGCAGCCATGTGCTGCCGGAAGACATCCAGGCGCTGTTCGTGCCATTGGCTGCGCACCGCCTGCTGCCGGCACGCGGCGTCAACGGCGATACGCTGGCGCGACAGCTGCTGGCCGAGGTCGCGGTGGATTGATGCGCGACCCGCTGCAGCGCTTCCAGCAATGGGCCGAACGGCGGCTGCCGGCGCTTACCCGCTATCGCCGGCCCGAGAGCCTGCCGATCGAACTGCATCGGCGACGCATCTATATCGTGCCCAGCGGCTTCGGCATCGGCTTCTCGGTGCTGCTGCTGGTGATGCTGGTCGGCGCGCTGAATTACGCCAACAACGCCGCGTTGCTGCTCACCTGCCTGCTCGGCGCAGCCAGCGCGGCGAGCATGCTGGTGGCGTTTCGCAGTCTGGACGGTTTGCGCCTGAGCCACATCCGCGCCGGTCACGCCGTCGCCGGCCAAGCCATCGAACTCACCCTGGCCTTCGATTCCGGCCGCCTGCGCAACGCGATCCGGCTCGACCTGGGCGGCGACACCGTCGCGTTCGCGATCGATGCCAACACCACCACCCAGGTGAAGCTCGCCTTGCCCACCACGCAACGCGGCTGGCAGCCACTGCCGCGGCTGCGCCTGTGGAGCACCTGGCCGCTGGGCCTGTTTCGCGTATGGAGCTGGCTGCATCCCGATCAATCGGTACTGGTGTGGCCGCGACCGGAAGTCGCCGGGCCTTCGCCGCACGCGCCTGCCGATGACGCGCGCCACATGCGTCTGCATCGCGGCGACGAGCTGGCCGCATTGCGCGACTACCGGGCGGGCGATCCGCAACGGCATATCGCCTGGAAGGCCAGCGCCCGTCACGACCATCTGCTGGTGAAGGATTTCGAACAGCCGCAGAGCCGTCCGCAATGGCAGCTGGACTGGCGCCAACTGAGTGCGCTGGACAACGAGGCACGCATCGCCCGCCTCGCACGCTGGTTGAACGAGGCGCAGGCCCAGCGTTGCAGCTACAGCCTGTGGCTGCCCGGCGACGAAATCGCCAGCAACAGCGGTCCGCTGCATTACGCGCGCTGCATGAGCGCGCTGGCGCAGCTGCCGTGAGGTCGCCGGCGTCGCGCAGGAAAGCGGTCGAGCCGCCGATCGACCTGCGTGCGTTCGATCTGCTCAGCCTGACCATGGCCCTGGTACTGGGGCTGCATGCGCCGCACCTGCCCTGGTGGCTCAGCATGGCGCTGGCGCTGACGCTCGGCTGGCGCTGGTGGCAGCGGCGTCGGCAAGCCGGCCGCGTACCGCGCTGGCTCAAGCTGCCGCTGCTGGCTTTGCTGACGCAGGCGGTGATCGTCCAGTACGGCAGCATCTTCGGCCGTGAGCCGGGCAGCGCGCTGGCCGTCGGCCTGCTGATCCTGAAACTGCTGGAGACCGAGACCGCCCGCGATGCCCGCGTCGGCAGCAGCTTCGCCTGCTTCGGATTGATGACGGCGCTGTTGTTCGATCAAGGGCTGCTCGCCACCATCGTGGTCGCGCTGGGCCTGCTGCCGGCACTGGCGACTTTACGCGCGCTGGAACCGGGACAGGCACCCACCAGCCTGGCGCGCGGCCTGCTGCCGGGGCTGGCCTTGTCGGCGGCGGCGCTGCCGCTGGCGCTGCTGGCGTTCCTGCTGGTGCCGCGATTGAGCTCACCGTTGTGGGGTGCGCCTTCGCCGGGACCGGCGCGCACCGGTCTCAGCAACAGCATGTCGCCAGGCAACTTCACCGACCTGCTCACCGACGACCATCCGGCCATGCGTGTCAGCTTCGACGGCGCACCGCCGCCGGCGAACCTGCGCTATTTCCGTGCCTATGTGATGTGGAATTTCGACGGCCGCAGCTGGCGATATCGCGATGCCCGGTATGCCGTGCCACGGGAACCGGCAACGCTGGAAGCCGACGGCGCCATCCAGTACCGGATCAGCCTGCAGCCGACCCATCAGCGCGTGCTGCCCACCCTGGACATGCCGCTGCAGGCACCGGCGCAGGCCAGTCTGCAGGCCGACCGCGAAGTGCTGGCCGACAAGCCGGTGAATGACGAACTCAGCTATTCCGCACGATCCGCATTGCGTTACCGGCTGCAATCCACACTGGACGAACGTTCGCGCCACCGCGGCCTGCAACTGCCTGCGGGTTTCAATCCGCGCACGCGGGCGCTGGCCGCACAATGGCGGCAGCGCTACGGCGACGACGATGCCGCGATCGTGCAGGCCGCGCTCACT
The DNA here is from genome assembly GCF_042657005.1 of Rhodanobacter terrae. Lineage (NCBI taxonomy): Bacteria > Pseudomonadati > Pseudomonadota > Gammaproteobacteria > Lysobacterales > Rhodanobacteraceae > Rhodanobacter > Rhodanobacter terrae. The sequence continues at coordinate 101,842 of NZ_JBHSNG010000007.1, read as the reverse complement.
CTGTTTCACGATGGCGGCTTCCGCTACACCCTGGCGCCGGCGCCGCTGGGGCGCGATTCGGTGGACGACTTCCTGTTCGATACCCATGAGGGTTTCTGCGAACACTATTCGTCGGCGTTCACCGTGCTGATGCGCGCCGCCGGAATCCCCTCGCGGGTAGTCACCGGCTATCAAGGCGGCTACTGGAACAAGTTCGGCCAGTACCTGCTGGTGCGTTATTCCGATGCGCATGCATGGAGCGAGGTGTGGCTTGCCGGCCGCGGCTGGGTGCGGATCGACCCCACGGGTGCGGTACGGCCGGAACGAGTCTCGCTGGGAGCCGCTGCCGCCGCGGGCGATCAATTGCCGTGGTATCGCAACGACTGGCTGCAAGGTCTGCGCAATCGCTGGGACATCGTCAACCACTGGTGGGACCAAGGCGTTATCGGTTTCGACGCTTTGCGCCAGCGTGGTCTGCTGACGCCTTTCGGCGTCCGCGATACCGATACCGCGACGCTGGGCGTACTGCTGGCGATCAGCAGCGTGCTGTTCATAGCGATCGGGCTGGCGTGGACTTTGTTGCGTCGATGGCCACGCGATCCTTTGCAAGACGCGCTGCGCGAACTGGAACGAAAACTTGCACGTGCGGGCGTTGCGCGCGGGCTCGCCGAAGGTCCGCAGCACTACCTGAGCCGGGCCGCGCGTGCGTTGCCCGGGCAGCGCGACGAACTAGCGAGGTTGATGAGCTGTTACCTGGAATTGCGTTACGCCCATGACGAACCGCCGCCTGAATCATTACGCACGTTTCAACGCGCCATGCGGGATTTTCGGGTCGTCAACGTGGTCAAATAAGAGCAGACGCGACGGCGCATGCCGTAGCCCAAGACGGAGATATCCCATGTCCCTGTACCGCCCCCTCACCCTCGCCGCGGCCATCGCCTTGTTGGCCGGTTGCGCGACGATCCCCAAACCGCTGGAAGGCACCTATACCGACGTCTCCACCGCCAGCGCCCAGCAAGGCGGCGCCGGTGGCACCCGCGTGCGCTGGGGCGGCGAGATCATCAAGACCGAGCCGGGTCCGCAACAGACCTGCTTCTATCTGCTTGCGCGCCCGCTGGACAGCCAGGCGCGCCCGCAAGCGGGCAACGCCGGCGCAAACCAGGGCCGCTTCGTCGCCTGCCGCGACGGCTTCTACGATCCGGAAGTCTTCACCCGCGGACGCGAGCTCACCGTAACCGGCACGCTGCACGGCACCGTGTCGCAGAAGGTCGGCGAGTTCGACTACGCCTACCCGCGGGTGGAAGCCGACGTCGTCTACCTGTGGCCGAAACGCCCGATCGTGGTGGACTATCCGCCCGGCTTCTATGACCCGTTCTGGGGTCCGGGCTTCGGTCCGTACTGGGGCTCCCCGTACTGGGGTGCATGGGGCCCCGGATATTGGGGCGGCCCGCGACGGGTAATCATTGTGCGGCAGCCGCCACCGCCGCCACCGAAGTAATACCCGCACATGAAAACGCCGGCATCACGCCGGCGCTTTCATGTGCGGGTGGCGCATTCAGCCCGGCGGCCAATGCATGCGCCGGCCGGCCAGCAAATGCACGTGCAGATGGAACACGGTCTGTCCGCCATTTTCGTTGCAGTTGATCACCGTGCGATAACCCTGCTCGGCAAAACCTTCCTGCTTCGCGTAGTCCGCGGTGGCCAGCAGCAGATGGCCAAGCAATTCCGCGTCGCTCGCGGTCGCTTCATTGAGCGTTGCCAGCGAGCGCTTCGGCACGAACAGCACGTGCACCGGCGCCTGCGGATTGAGGTCGCGAAACGCCAGCACCTCGTCGTTCTCGTAGACGATAACGGCCGGAATCTCGCGGCGGATGATCTTGCTGAAAATGGTATCGCTCATTCGCCTGTTCCTCTGTTGTTTCAATCAAGCAGCTGGCGACTGCCGAATGCATGCGCCAAGGTGCTGCGATCGACGTATTCCAGTTCGCCGCCCAGCGGCACGCCGTGCGCCAGTCGGGTCGGCCGCACGCCGCCAGCGCGGGCCAGCTGGGCCAGATAATGCGCGGTCGCTTCGCCTTCCACCGTGGGATTGGTGGCGATGATCATTTCCTCGATCTCGCCTTCGCCCAGACGCTGGGTCAGCTGTGCCAGCCCCAGCTCTTCCGGCCCCAGCCCGTCCAGCGGCGACAACCGCCCCATCAGCACGAAATACTGGCCGCGATAGCCGGTGGCCTGTTCGATCGCCGCCAGATCGGTCGGCGATTCGACCACGCACAACACCTGGCGGTCGCGACTGCTGCTGGCGCACAACGAGCACAACGGCTCTTCGCTGAAATTGCGGCACTGGCTGCAATGGCCTATGCGCTGCATCGCCTGCTCCAGCACGGCAGCCAGCTTCAACCCGCGCTCCCGCTCACGTTCCAGCAAATGGAAGGCCATCCGCTGCGCACTCTTGCCGCCCACGCCGGGCAGGCAGCGCAGGGCGTCTATCAATTCGGCGAGAAGTGGCGAACCGCTCATTCTTGTCTCGATAGCGTGTGTGTGTACGTAGGAGCCCGCTGGCGGGCGATGCTCTTGCTCTGATGGTCGGCAAAACACAAGCTCTGATGTCTGGAGAGATTCAGAGCAAAAGCATCGCCCGCCAGCGGGCTCCTACACGGAATCCGTCAGAACGGCATCTTGAAGCCGGCCGGAAGATTCAGCCCGGCGGTAACGCCGCCGAGCTTGTTCTTGCTGAGCTCGGCCACCTTGTTCACCGCATCGTTGACCGCGGCGGCGACCAGGTCCTCGGCCATCTCCGGATCGTCGGCAAACGTCTGCCGGTCGATCTGCACGCGACGCACCTCATGCGCACCCGTCATCACCACGCTGACCAGGCCGCCGCCGGCACTGCCGGTGACTTCCAGCTTGGCGATTTCCTCCTGCGCACGTTTCATGTCTTCCTGCATGCGCTGGGCCTGCTGCATCAGCTGACCGATCTGTCCTCTCATCACACTGCTCCGGATTCATTGTCAAAAGGTTTGACGGACTGCGGCACGACGCGGGCGCCGAACTCGCGCTTCATCGCTTGAACGACCGGATCGTCGGCGATCGACTGCTCGGCCGCAGCCTGTGCCGCGTCGCGTACCTGCGCCGCACGCGCCGCCGGGGTTTCCGCTGCCGCGTCACTCTGGCCGTGACTGACGAAGCGCAGGCGAATGCGCTCGCCCAGCGCCTGCCCGATCCGTTCTTCCATCTGGCTGACCATCGGCTCCACCGCCAGACTCATGTGCGCCGGCTGCAACGCGAGCACCAGGGTCTGTCCGTCGCGCTCGCGCAGGACCGCGTTCTGCGCCAGCAGGCCGAACGGGCCGCGCAGTCCGGCACGCTCGATCAGGCTTTCCCAGTTCGGCAGGCCGCCGGCATCCCGCGCCACCGGTGCCACGGCAGGGGCTGCCGCCGGACTCGATGGCGGTTCCGCACGGGCTGGCGGCGCCGGGTCGGGTCGGCGTTCTGTCGCCGCAGCCGGGCGAGCCGTTGCGGCGGTCGATCGCGGTGACGGTGCCGCCGGCACAGGGCTGCCCACGGCCGGGCGTTCCGCACGTGCGCTTGGCGCGTCATCGCCGGGCCGGAATGCCAGCATCCGCAGCAACGCCATCTCGAAGCCGGTGCGCGCATCCGGGGCCAGTGCCAGGTCGCGGCGGCCCGAGGTGGCAATCTGGTAGTACAGCTGCACGTCCTCCGGCGTCATCCGTTCGGCCAGGGCAGCCAGCGCGTTGTCGTCGTCACCGTCTTCGTCCGGCCGATAACCGGGAATCAGCTGGATCAGCTGCAACCGGTGCAGCACGCTGGCGATATCGTCCAGCACGCCGCCGAAGTCCGGCGAGTACGAGGCGATCTGCGTGCATTCGGCCAGCAGCCGCTCGCCATCCCCGGAAGCCAGCGCATCGAGCACACCCAACACCTGCCCACGCGCCACGCTGCCAAGCATGGTGCGCACATCGTCCGCATGCAGCGCGCCGCCACCGTAGGCAATCGCCTGGTCGAGCAGCGACAGGCCGTCACGCAGGGAACCGTCCGCCGCACGGGCCAGCTCGCCGATCGCGCTGTCTTCGTAGGCAATGTTCTCGGCAGCAAGAATGTGCCGCATCTGGCCGGATATCTGTTCCGGCAGCAACCGCTTCAGGTTGAACTTCAGGCAACGCGACAGCACCGTCACGGGCAGCTTCTGCGGGTCGGTGGTGGCCAGCAGGAACTTCACGTGCGGCGGCGGCTCTTCCAGCGTTTTCAGCAACGCGTTGAAGGCATTCTTCGACAACATGTGCACCTCGTCGACCAGGTACACCTTGAAGCGGCCGCGCGACGGTGCGTACTGCGCGTTCTCGATCACTTCGCGCACGTCGTCCACGCCGGTGTTGCTGGCCGCATCGATTTCCAGCAGGTCGACAAAGCGGCCTTCATCCACCGCCGTACATACCGCGCACTCGCCGCAGGGGTCGGCCGACTGCCCACGCTCGCAATTCAGCGACTTGGCGAAGATGCGCGCGATCGTGGTCTTGCCGACGCCGCGGGTGCCGGTGAAAAGGTAGGCATGATGCATGCGCCCGGTATCGAGCGCATTGGTGAGCGCGCGTACGACATGTTCCTGCCCGACCAGCTCGGCGAACTTGCGCGGGCGCCACTTGCGGGCGAGTACCTGATAAGACATGCCTGATTACCTTGGGGCGAAGGTCGATTGTGCCAAGTCGGGCAGGGTTTCGGTAGGAGCGGCTTCAGCCGCGATCGGCCCGACGAGGACTGTGGCCCTGCCCGCGCGGGCTCGCCTAGAAAAGGCGGCGGCCCCGCCAGCCACACCCCGGCACCCGAATCATTCGCTACCGTTGCTTCCTTCCGGACCTGGCGGAGTTTGCGAACTATCGTCGCGGGGGGACCGACGGGGCCACCATAGACGTGGGCTGCTGAGCCCGGAAACTGATGTGGAACTGCAAGTTGGCGGAGAGAGCGGGATAGCTCGTCCCTTCCTGGGACTCGCCCTTCGCTTCCGCGAAGGGCCAGCCTACGGCTGTCCAAATTCGTTCCAGACGAATTTGTCGAACCCAACCTGCCTTGCGCGATTTCACTCACTGGCGGAGAGAGCGGGATTCGAACCCGCGATACGTTTTACCGTATACACACTTTCCAGGCGTGCTCCTTCAACCACTCGGACACCTCTCCGCATGGGTGAAACCGCCTTTGCCGGGCAAGTGACGCCCGGCAAAGAAGCGGAAGGATAACTGCAGGCCCCGATACAGGCAAGCAAATGGATGCGCGGTTCAGCCTGCGTCAGCCCGTGGCTTGGCCGGAACAGGTAACGCGATGCGCTCGTTTGCGCTGGCGATGCGGTAGCCGCGCGCGGCCAGCGCGGCGCCATCGGCCGCGCTGCCATAGTGGTACAGCAGCAATCTCGAACGCAGCGCGTCGGGATACTCACGCTCGACGTCGTCGATGCCGGTATGCGACGGGTTGCCGACCAGGCTGCAATCGTGCGCGATCACCTCGCTGCCGCCGGCGTAACGGGCGAGCGTCTCGGGGATCGGGCGGGTGTCGCCGGTGTAGACAAAACTGCCATCGAGCGCGAGGCCGTAGGAAGTACCCGGCACATGGTGCCGCGTGGCAAACACGTCGAACCACAGGCCGTCGAGCCAGAAACCGCGCGTGCACGGCAGCAGCCGGAATGCTTCCCAGAAATTCACGCCGCCTTCGGCCAGTGCGCCAGGATAGTCGGCCGCCCTCGCCTGCAGCCACGGCAGCAAACCGGCATGCACGAACACTTTGGTGCTCCCGCGCAGGCGCTGGTCGAACCACAGCCTGATGAACAGCTGCTCCAGCCCCGCCACGTGGTCCATGTGGGTATGCGTGATGAACAGCGCGCGCGGCAATGTGCCGTACGCGGCCACGTAACGATCCAGCGTGTCCGGCCCGCAATCGATCAGCAGCAGGGGTTCGTCGCCACGCTCGATCACCACGGCGGAAGAACCGAGCTCCACCGCATGCGCGGCGCCTACGCCGAGAAAATGCAGATGCCAGTTCATGCGTCCAAGGTCCGCTGGTAACGATAAAGCAGGGGCTGCCAGATGGTTTCCTCGAACGCCGCCTCGCCCCCGCTGGCAGCACCGAGCTTGCACAGCGAACGGCGCAACCGCCGCAGATTGGCCTGCTGCCACGCGGTTGCCGGCGTGCGCACGCGACCGCGATCGAAGTCGATCAGATACAACTCGTCCGACGTCACCAGCACGTTGTGCGCATTCAGGTCCGCATGCCAGATACCGGCACGGTGAAAGCGCGCGACCAAGGCACCCACTTCCTCCGCCAGCTCGCCATCCAGGCGCTCTGCGGCGAGACGCTCGGCCAACGTCTGCGCGTCGGCGATACGGCGTGTGATCAGGTCGGCGCTATAGAGCAGGCCGCGGCGGCAATAGCGTGCAGCCACCACCGCAGGTCCCGGCAGGCCAAGCCGAGTGATCTCGGCCAGCAGACGGAACTCCTTGAAGGGACGGGTCCTATCCGCACCCGTCCACAGGTAGCGGTCGCCCATCAAGGCCGCGACCAGGCCGCCGCGACGGTAGTGCCGCAACACGCATTCGCCCACCGGCGCCGCAACGATGGCCACGCCGCCGCGACCACCGGCCTGAGTGTGCAGCGCGCCCTGCGCACGCCAATAGTCCGGCGCAAACCAGCCGTGCCCGACTTGTGGCGACACCGCCGCGTCGAACAGAATCGCGCCTTCGGCATCCTTGTAGGTTCGTTCCTGCATCATCATGCCCGGTGACTGCCCTCGATTCTAACCCAGACCCCATGACCCCGAACCCGACGACTGCCGCCGCCTCGATCTGCCTGCTGCGCACCTCCGCCATCGGCGACGTCACCCACGTGGTGCCGCTGGTGCGCACGCTGCAGCAGGCGTGGCCGCACGTCGCGCTGACGTGGGTCGTGGGCAAGCTGGAACGCAAGCTGGTCGGCGACCTGCCCGGCGTGGAGTTCGTCACGTTCGACAAGACCGCGGGTTGGGCCGGCATGCGCGCCGTGCATGCGGCGCTGCGCGGGCGACGCTTCGATGCATTGTTGCAGATGCAGGTGGCCATGCGTTCCAATCTGCTGAGCCTGGGTATCAAGGCCGACCGGCGGATCGGCTACGACCGAGCACGGGCGAAGGATCTGCACGGCCTGGTCATCAACGAGCGCATTCCGGCGCGCAACGGCGAGCACGTACTGGAAGCGATCGGCAGCTTCTGCGAACCGCTCGGACTGAAGCAGACGCAGGTGCGCTGGGACATTCCGATCCCCGAGGAAGCATGCCTCTGGGCCTCCGAACAGCTGCCCGGCGACACGCCGACCCTGCTGGTCAGCCCCACTTCCAGCCATGCGCTCCGCAACTGGCGGCCGGAGCGCTACGCGGCCGTGATGGATCATGTTGCCGCACGCGGCTGGCGGGTGGTGCTGACCGGCGGTCCTTCCGCTGGCGAACGCACGATGGCCGATGCCGTACTGATGGCCTGCCGGCGCAAACCGCTCGACCTTACCGGCAAGGACACGTTGAAGAAATTGATGGCCTTGTTCGGTCGCGCGCAACTGCTGCTCACACCGGATTCGGGCCCGATGCACATGGCCAATACGGTCGGCACCAAGGTGCTGGGCCTGCACGCGGCCAGCAATCCGGATCGCTCCGGTCCCTACTCCGATCGGCGCTGGTGTGTGAACAAGTACGACGAGGCGGCACGAAAGTATCTGGGCAAGCCGGCCAGCGAAATTCCCTGGGGCAGCAAGATCGAGAAGCCGGGCGTGATGGACCTGATCGGTATCGACGAGGTGATCGAACGCTACGAAGCCGCTGCGCGCGACATGAAACTCCTGTAGGAGCCCGCTGGCGGGCGATGCTGTTGCTCTGATGGTTGGGAGATCCAAAACAAAAGCAACAGCATCGCCCGCCAGCGGGCTCCTACACGAAAGAATTACACCGCGCGGTAATCCTGGTACGACTTTTCCTCGACCAGCTGCGAGCCGAGTTTGAGGTTGATTTCGCGCTTGAACGCCGCGCGCTCGTCGTTGCGGAAATACACCGCGCGGGCCAGCTCGATGAACTCCTGGTCGAACGCCTGCGCACGCTCCTTCAGCCGAATCTTGTCCTCGATGTCCCACAGCAGTTCGTTCACCGCCAGCAGGCGCGCGCGCTCTTCGGCGATGTCGGTATGCGAGGCCGCGTCGTTGGCCCAGGTCGCGTTGAGCAGGTCCAGCTCGTTGCGCACATTGGCCAGCTTGGCCTCGTCGCCGATGCGCCGCGACTTGATTTCGAGGATGGTGATCTTGTCGATCAGCTCGCCGTAGGAAACCGGGGTCTGGATCAGGCTCATGGACTTGTTTCCTTCAGGAATGATGGTCAGGCAGCGGAACGAAAGGCGCCTTGCTGCACCAGGGCGCAGACCGTGCGCACATCGCCGTCCATAGGGCGGTCGCGATGCATGAAGGCGATGTGCTGGCGCAGGATCGCATGGGCATCGCGCACGCTGGCCCCGGCATGGAAATCGCCGGCACCGGCCAGCGCCGCGCAGAGCTGTTGCACTTCGGCGACGAACTGCGCGTAATGCGGCTGGTCCTCGCGCGGGGCGTTGCTGATCTTGGCGGCCAGCGCCTGCCAGCCGCCGCGGCTGGCCAGCCGGCACGCGGCGTTCAACATCGTCTGGCGATAGTCCAGCGCCTGTGCCGCGGTGTACAGCTCCAGCGCCAGCACGTGACTTAGATCCTCGGTCATTTCCAGCACGTGGCGCGCCTCGTTCGCCCCCATCGATACGTGATCTTCCGCATTCGCGCTGGTCGGCACCGAGTACACGCTGGCCGGATGCGCACGCGTGGCCAGGTCGTTGACCAGCGCCGCGGCGGTGTACTGCACGATCATGAAACCGGAGTCGGTGCCGTCCTCGTTGCCGGTGAGGAACGCCGGCAGACCGTCGTTCGTCGCCGGATCGACCAGCTTGGCGAGACGGCGCTCCGAAATCGAGGCCAGTACCGGGATCGCCGCCTTCACGTAGCTCATCGCCAGCGCCAGCGGCATGCCGTGGAAATGGCCGGCCGAGATCACCCTTTCTTCGATGGGTACGTTCTCGATGGACTGCGCGTCGTCGTTGTCCGGGAAGATCAGCGGGTTGTCGGTGACCGAATTCAGTTCGATGTCGAACACCCGGCACGCCTGCGCCCAGGCATCGCGCACCGCGCCATGGACCTGCGGCATGCAGCGCAAACTGTAGGCGTCCTGCGGCTGGTGTTTCTTGCCTCCCTTGAACGGCAGGAAACGGCTGTAGAACGCCTCGCGGCCATGCCGCTGGTTGGCCGGCACCCAGTCCCAGCCGATGTCGAAGCTGAGCGCCTGATCGTCCGGCTCGCTCCACGCTTCGGCGCTCCACGACTTGAAGCGCGGCACCAGGTGGTACGGAATGTCGATCAAGTTGGACTCGGCCAGCAGCTCGCGCACGTGCGCCGCGGTTTCGACCTGGCCAGGGTGCGGACGCAGTGCATGCACTTCCGGCCGCAGCGCACCGCTGCGGCCGGCGAACGCGTCCAGCGTCATCGACGCGGCCAGGTCGGCGGTATCCAGCAACTGCTCCAGCGTGTCCAGCGCCAGTACGCCCGTCGCCAGCATCTGTGCGGTGCCGTTATTGAGCGCCAGGCCTTCCTTGAACGACAGCCGGATCGGCGTCAGTCCCGCTCGCTCCAGCGCTCGCGCACCCGGCAAGCGCTCGCCATGGTAGAACGCTTCGCCGCCGCCGAGCAGCACGATCGCCAGATGCGACAGCGGTGCGAGATCGCCGCTGGCACCGACCGAACCCTTCTCCGGCACCACCGGCACCACGCCGGCGTTGAGCATCGCGGTCAAGGCTTCGAGCGTACTCACGCGGATGCCGGAATGGCCACGCATCAGCGTATTGATGCGGATCAGCAACATCGCCCGCACCACGTCCTCGCCGAACGGCTTACCCACGCACACGGCGTGGGTGATGATCAGGTTGTGCTGCAGTTCTTCCAGCAGCGTGCCCTCGGGATTGTGGGGACCATCCTTGATCAGAGCAGCTCCCGGCAATTCGTCGCGCAGGCGATGCGCGCCCAGCAGCTTGTCGGCATTGCTGCCGAAGCCGGTGGTGACGCCATAGATGGGCTCGCCGCAGCTGACCTTCTCGGCCAGGAAGTCGGCGGCACGCTGCACGCGCTTTAATCCCGCAGGGTCCAGTGAAACCTTGTTGCCGTTGCGCGCCACCGCCACCAACTGGGCGCGGGTGAGGCTATTGCCGTCGAGAACGATGGTGCCTAATTTGCTCACTGCTGCCTCACTGAAGAATGTCGTCTAGCCCCTGATCGCCGAGCCACAGGTTCAGCCCATCGCCGCGGCTTGTTCCAGCTCCACTCGCAAGGCCTTGATCAGTTCGCTGCGCGCTACCTCGAACTGGTCCTCGCGGCGCAGATCCTTCACCGTCACCACGCCCTTGGCGATCTCGTCCTCGCCCAGCACGATCACGAAGCGGATGCCCGCGCGGTCGGCATATTTGAACTGCTTGCCGAGCTTGCTGCCTTCCAGCACCACCTCGGTGGCGATGCCGGCGCCGCGCAACTCGCCGGCCAGCGCGAGATAGGCCGGCAGCTGCGCCGCGTCCATCTGGGTCACCAGTACATCGACGGTGCTGGTCGCGGTATTGATCAAGCCGGCATCGCGCAGCTGCCAGTAAAGGCGCGTGAGCCCGATCGAGATGCCGACGCCGGGCAGCTGCGACTTGGTGTACTGGCTGGCCAGGTTTTCGTAGCGTCCGCCCGAGCAGATCGAGCCGATCTGGGGGTGATCGTTCAAGGTCGTTTCGTAGACCGTACCGGTGTAGTAGTCGAGGCCGCGCGCGATCGAGAGGTTCAGCGCGACATGCGTCTCCGGCACACCGAATGCGTGGATCAGGTCCAGCACTTCCTTCAGTTCCGCGCGTCCCTGCTCCATCGCCGCCGGACCGGCGCCCAGCGCATCGAGCTTGGCGTGGGCATCCTGCAGCGAGGTCGAGCGCACCTGCACGAAGGCGAGGATCTTCTGCGCCACTTCGGCACTCAAGCCGAACGTTTCGCCGGTGAGCGTGTCGCGCACGTAATCTGCGCCGCGCTTGTCCAGCTTGTCCACTTCGCGCAGCACCAGCATCTGCTGCTCGTCGTCGACAATGCCCAGCCTCTCGAAATAGCCGCGCATCAGCTTGCGGTTGTTGAGGTGGATGGTGAAGGCGCCGATGTTGAGTTCGCGGAACACGCTGTAGATCACCGCCGGGATCTCGGCGTCGTAACGCACCGACAGCGCATCCTTGCCGATCACGTCGATGTCGCACTGGTAGAACTCGCGGAAACGGCCGCGCTGCGCGCGCTCGCCGCGATACACCCGCTGCATCTGGTAGCGGCGGAACGGAAAGCTCAGTTCGCGCTCATGCTCGGCGACGTAGCGCGCCAGCGGCACGGTGAGATCGAAGCGCAGCGCCAGCTCGGGCACGCCCTCGTCGGCCTTGCCGGCGTTCAGCGCGCCGGTGGACTGCACGAAATACACCTGCCGCTCGGTCTCGCCACCGGTCTTGGTCAGCAGCACGTCGGAGTATTCGATCACCGGCGTCTCGATCGGCAGGAAGCCGAAACGCTCGTAGTTGCGACGGATCACGTCGAGCATGCGCTGGAACGCGATCTGGTCGAGCGGCAGCAGCTCGAGCACGCCTGGCATGGTGCGGGCCGGGGTAAGCGCCATGAAATCCTCTACTGACGATGGGGGATATTCCGTCCGACGGTTGACCGCGCGACGGCAGCCGTCAAGACTAGCAGAACGCCGTGCACCCTCCGCAGTCGTGCCGGCCACGCGATCCGTCGAACCTGTTGCCAAGCCCCCGCGCGACGATTAAGATACGCGGCTTCCCACGGGGTGTAGCTCAGCCTGGTAGAGCGCTACGTTCGGGACGTAGAAGTCGCAGGTTCGAATCCTGTCTCCCCGACCAAAAATTCGATGAAAAGCCGGCCTCGCGCCGGCTTTTTTATGCCTGCAAACCGACAATAACCTTTGTAGGAGCGGCTTCAGCCGCGACAGAAGAAAAGCATCACCCGCCAGCGGGCTCCTACAACACCGCGCGGCTTTCCAGCGCCAGCGCCGTGAGGCGATCGAGTTCTTCCTCGACAAATCCTGCCTCGCGCCGGGCCGGCAGGTTGAATGGGCCGCGCAGACTGACCCCCATGTAGTCGCGCAGCAGTTCGAAGAAGGTGCTGACCGGTTCCAGCCCATCGCGCTCGCAGCAGTGGTGATACCAGCGGGTACCGGCGGCGACGTGGGCGACCTCTTCCCGCAGGATCACTTCCAGGATCGCCACCGTGCCCGTGTCGCCCAGATGGCGCAGCCGCTCGATCATGCCGGGGGTCACGTCCAGCCCGCGCGCTTCCAGCACGCGCGGTACCAGCGCCATGCGTGCGGTGTCGTGATGGGCGGTTTTCTCGGCCATCGCCCACAGGCCGTCATGCGCGTCGAAGTCGCCGTAGACATGGCCCAGCTCGGCCAGCCGCCCCTGCAGCATCGCGAAGTGGCGCGCCTCGTCGTTGGCGCAGCTGGCCCAGTCGCGGTAATACGCCGCCGGCTTGCCCCGGTAGCGATAGACCGCGTCCCAGGCCAGGTTGATCGCATTGAATTCGATATGCGCCACCGCGTGCACTAGCGCGGCGCGCCCTTCGGCGCTGCCGAGTCCACGTTGGGGTACCTGACGTGCGTTGACCAGTTTTGGTCTGCCGGGGCGCCCGGGTGCAGCAATCGGGTCGGGCAGCGGCGATGCAGGATCCGGATGCAAGGTGTCAGCCTGGAATGCCTGCCACGTCGCATGCGTCAGGCGCAGCTTTTCGGCTGGATCGATAGCATCCAGACAGCGCTTGGCGGCGGCGTGAAGATCGGTCATGGCGTTTCGGTAGGAGCCCGCTCGCGGGCGATGCTCTTGTTCTGATGGTTGGCAGGAAATCAAAACAAGAGCATCGCCCGCCGGCGGGCTCCTACAAGGGAGCGGTTACACGACCCGGCGGGCGGCCTTGGCGTCGTCCGAGCGAAGCATCTGGATCTGTTCCAGATAGCGCTGGTCTAGACCGGTGACGTATTCGCCCGAGAAGCACGAAGTGTCGAACTGCTTCAGGTTTTCGTTGCCGTCCTGCACCGCCCAGATCAGGTCCTTCAGATCCTGGTAGATCAGCCAGTCGGCGCCGAGCATCTGTTCGACTTCCTGCTCGGTATGGCCGGCGGCGACCAGCTCGGAGGTGGAGGGCATGTCGATGCCATAGACATTCGGATAGCGCACCGGCGGCGCGGCGGAGGCGAAGTAGACGTTCTTCGCACCGGCGTCGCGGGCCATCTGGATGATCTGCTTCGAGGTGGTACCGCGCACGATCGAATCGTCCACCAGCAGCACGTTCTTCTTGCGGAATTCCAGCTCCACCGGATTGAGCTTGCGGCGCACCGATTTCACCCGTTCGCCCTGCCCCGGCATGATGAAGGTGCGGCCGATGTAGCGGTTCTTGACGAAGCCCTCGCGAAACGGCACGCCGAGCGCGCCGGCCAGCGCGCTGGCGGCGGTGCGCGCGGTATCGGGAATCGGGATCACCGCGTCGATGCCGTGATCGGGCCGCTCGCGCAGGATCTTCTCGGCCAGTTTCTCGCCCATGCGCAGGCGCGCCTTGTATACCGAGACGTCCTCGATCATGGAATCGGGCCGCGCCAGGTAGACGTATTCGAAGATGCACGGCGTGTGCAGCACGCGCTCGGCGCAGTGGCGGGTGTGGAGCTTGCCCTGGTCGGTGATGATCACCGCCTCGCCCGGCATGACGTCGCGCACGCGCTTGAAACCCAGCACGTCGAAGGCGACCGACTCGGACGCCACCGCATACTCGCGACCTTCCGGGGTGACCCGCTCGCCCAGCACCAGCGGGCGGATGCCGTGCGGATCGCGGAATGCGACCAGGCCGTAGCCGAGCACCAGCGCCACGCAGGCATAGCCGCCGCGGGCGCGCGCATGCACGCCGGCGACCGCCTTGAAGATGTGGTCGGGGGTCAGCTCCATCCGGTCCTGGATCTGCAGCTCGTGCGCCAGCACGTTCAGCAGCACCTCGGAGTCGGATTCGGTGTTGATGTGGCGCCGGTCGTCCTGGAACATCTCGCGACGCAGCACGTCGGTATTCACCAGGTTGCCGTTGTGCGCGAACGCGATGCCGTATGGCGAATTCACATAGAACGGCTGCGCCTCGGCCGATCCTTCCGAACCGGCCGTCGGGTAGCGGCAGTGGCCGATGCCGATGCGTCCGCGCAGACCGCTCATCGCGGCCTGGCTGAACACGTCGCGCACCAGGCCGTTGCCCTTGTGCAGGCGCAGCCGCGAGCCGTCCACGGTGGCGATGCCGGCCGCATCCTGGCCGCGATGCTGCAGCACCGTCAGTCCGTCATAAAGCGCCGATGCCACTTCGGTGGTACCGACGATGCCGATGATTCCGCACATGATGTGTAGCCTGCTTCAGGATGTTGCGTTCAGAAAGTCGTGCTCAGAAACTCTTCGGGCGCCCGGATGCACTGCCGGCAGCCGCTGGTGCGATCCTGTGTTCCGAGGTCGTTGCCGGAGCGGGCCCGCCTGATATGGGGGCAGGCAGCGACCTCGGCAAGCTGGGCAGGTGGTCGAGCACCGCCGATGGATTCAGGTGGTCGCGCACACTGGGTGGCACTCGCTGCTCGAGCCAGGCCGCTACATGCCGGAACTGCGGCAGCAGCGTCGATTGCTGCCACCACGGATCCCGCGTGAACGCGGTAAAGCCAACCAGAAACACCAGCAGCGTCACCAGCAACACGCCGCGGGCAAAGCCGAAAATCATGCCGAGCAGGCGATCGGTGCCGGACAAGCCGGTGCTCTGGATCAGCTTGCCGATCACGAAACGCAGCAGCGCGCCGAGTATCAGCACGGTCACGAAGCAGATGCCGTAGCCGACGATGATCCGTGCCGACGGCAGCTCGATGACGCGCTCGAAATGAGCCGCGACCCGCGGCCCGAAAGTCCACGCCACCCAGAACGCGACGATCCAGATCGCCAGCGCCAGCACTTCGGAAATGAGCCCTCGCCACAGCCCGATCATCACCGAGATGGCGAGCACACCGATGATGATGTAATCGGTCCAGTTCATCCGCTCACCTGCCCGGTTCGCATGCTGGTGCGTGCATGATACTCAGGGTACCGAAACGACGTTGCCGTCGATGCCCAGCTTGGCCTTGATCTGATCGTGCACGCGCGCTGCGTCGGCGCGCTGCGTCTGCGGACCTGCGCGCACGCGCCACAACTGCTTGCCCGCGGACTGCACCGTATCGACGTAGCCGTCGAAACCGTTCGCGCGCAACTTGTCGCGCAGCGCGTTCGCATCGGCCTGACTGCTCATCGCGGCCAGTTGCACCGCCCAGCCGCCGGCCCTCGCCGCCGCATGGGCTACGGGTGCGGCCGAGGCGGCATCGTCGTGGCTGGCATCCTGCTGCAGCCGCGCCGGCACACCGGGAACCGACTGGGTGATTTTCAGGCGCGCCGCTTCGGCAGCCGCACGCGTCTCGAACGGCCCCGCGATGACCAGAGTGCGCGGCTGGCCGCCCTGGGTGATCGAATGGCCCGCTACCGGATAGCCCAGCGCGCGCACGCGCCTCTCCAGGTTCGCTGCACCGGCCGCGCTGGCGTAGGCGCTGAGGTTGACCGTGTAACTGCCACGCCCGACTTCGGGGGCGGTCGCCGCTGGCGTGGTGGCCGCCGTCCTGGGCGCGGCGGCCACCGGCTGCGATTTGATCGCGGGTGCGCTGGCGGCCGGCGTGGCGTGCATCGGGATCACCGCCTGCCCGGGCGAGGTGCCCGCGCCGGTGGTCACCATCGTCGCCACCGGCTTCTTGCCGGCGTCGGGGTCGGTTTCACCGTCGCGCGGGCGGTTCGAGCCGATGTTCACCGTGGCCAACTGGTCGCCCGATACCGGCGCGGTCGTGGTGGCCGGCGTCTTCGGAGCGGCAGCGGACGCCGTGGCAGCTGGGGTGCCGACGGGTGCATCCGGATTCAGGCTCATCGTCTTGGTCTGCAGGTCGCGATCTGGCGCCGGAGGTATCGCCAGGCTCACCGCCTGGTCCCCGCCGGAAGCTGGCGGCTTACCGGAGAAGATCATCGGCAAGAACAGGATCGCCAAGGCAATCAATACGGCAGCACCCAGCAGGCGTGTATTCAAGACTTCACTCCAAGACGGCAAACGCGGCACGCAACGGCGCGATTATACCTGCCCGCGCCGGATGCCCGGTCAGGTGGCATGAGGATGCTCTGATTTTGCTCGTCATCCCGGAATCGCGAAGCGATATCCGGGACCCACTGTCTGCGTGTATCAACATGTTACATAAAAGACACTGGGTTCCCGCTTTCGCGGAAATGACAAAAATTAGAGGTTAATCAGAGCATCCCTAAGTGCTGTGTTCAGCCACGATGGCCCCGGCCACGAAAAACGAGCCGAATGCCAGAATGCGCTCCCCCGGCTGCGCCGTCGCACGGGCGGCGGCGAGCGCCGTCGCCACGTCGGCATGCGCATCGAACGCCGCCTGCGGCAAGGTCTGCCGCAGGATCTCGGCCAGCGCCGGCGCGGCCAGGCCGCGTGGCGTCGCGTGATCCAGCCCGGCCAGATGCCAATGGTCGATGCGCGCACCCAGCGCGCCGATCACGCCGGCCACGTCCTTGTCGGCCAGCGCCCCGTACACAGCATGCACGCGTGCGGCGGGCTGGATGTCCAGCCATTCGGCCAATGCGCGGGCGGCCTGCGGGTTGTGGCCCACGTCAACGACCAGCTCCGGGTCGCCGCCCAGCGACTGCAATCGCGCCGCCACACGCACCTCGTGCAGACCGGCGCTGACCGCGGCGAAGACGTCCTTCGACGCGAATGACGGGTCGTCCACCCACAGCGCATGCAGCGCCGCGATCGCTGCCGCCGCATTGGCGAACTGCACCGGCGCCGCCAGTGCAGAATCGGGCAGCTCCATCGCCGTGCCGTCGCGGTGTTGCCAGCACCAGCCGTCGGCATGGCGTTCGACGTGAAAATCGAGGCCCGCCCGCTCGACCCGCGCACCGCATGCCGTCAGCGCGTCGAGCAGCCCTGCCGGCGGATCGAGTTCACCCACGATCACCGGTCGCCCGGCCCGCGCGATGCCGGCCTTCTCGCGGCCGATGCTGTCGCGGTCCAGCCCCAGCCAGTCCATGTGATCCATGTCCACCGTGGTGATGATGGCCACATCCGCGTCGACGATGTTGACCGCGTCCAGCCGCCCGCCGAGCCCCACTTCCAGCACCGCCACGTCCAGTCCGGCACGCGCGAACAGGTCCAGCGCCGCCAGCGTACCGAACTCGAAATAGGTCAACGGGATGGCATCGCCCGAAGGCGCGCCGCGCGCCGCCTCGATCCGCTCGAACGAGGCAATCAGCGCGGCGTCGGCGGCGTTCGCGCCGTCGATCCGTATGCGCTCGTTGTAGTCGACCAGATGCGGCGAGGTGAACGCGCCGACCCGCAGGCCGGCGGCTGTCAGCATCGCTTCGAGCAAGGCCACGGTGGAACCCTTGCCGTTGGTGCCGCCCACCGTGATCACCCGGCGGGCGGGGGCGGGCGCTCCCGTCCGCCGCCATACCTCGCGCACCCGGTCGAGCCCCAGCTCGATGCTGCGCACGTTGACGCGTTCCTGATACGTCAACCATTCGGCGAGATTGCGGGTCATGCGATGACTTTGTGCGTGAGGGTCGAACGGCATCCGCACAACCGCGCGGACAGGCAGGCGCGAAGTCTAAAGCATTGCCTCGGCCGAACAGATGGCTCGGCACGATTTGTTTTACTCCGCAGCCTCTGTAGTAGCGACCTCGGTCGCGATGCTCTTGAGTCTGGCGACTGCGGGAACATCGAAAGCATCGCGACCGAGGTCGCTCCTACAATTTTCCCGCAACATCATCTTCTACAGCGGGGTCTTGCGCAGCCGCAACGCGTTGCTCACCACCGAGACCGAGCTGAGGCTCATCGCCAGCGCCGCGATCATCGGCGACAGCGTGATGCCGAGCCACGGGTACAGCACGCCGGCCGCCAGCGGTACGCCGACCGCGTTGTAGATGAAGGCGAAGAACAGGTTTTGCCGGATATTGCGCACCGTCGCCCGCGACAGCGAGTGCGCCTGCATGATCGCGTCCAGCTCGCCCCGCACCAGGGTCACCTGCGCGCTTTCCATCGCCACGTCGGTGCCGTTGCCCATCGCGATGCCGATGTCGGCCGCGGCCAGCGCGGGAGCGTCGTTGATGCCGTCGCCGGCCATCGCCACGCGGCGACCCTCGGCGCGCAGGGCATTCACCGCGGCGGCCTTGTCCGCGGGAGAGACATCCGCATGTACCTCATCGATATTCAGCTCCCGCGCCACCGCATGGGCGGTGGTGAGGTTGTCGCCGGTCAGCATCACGATGCGCAGGCCGGCCGCGTGCAGCGCCTCGAGCGCCGCCGGCGCGCCCGGCTTGATCCTGTCGGCCACCGCCAGCAAGGCAGCGAGCGTGCCGTCGATGGCCAGGAACATCACGGTGGCGCCCTGCCCGCGCAGTTGTTCGGCGCGGGCGCTGGCGGCGTCGGCCATCGCGATATGCAACTCCGCCATCAGCTTCGCATTGCCCAGCGCCACGGCGCTGCCATCGACGTTTGCGCCGACCCCGCGGCCGGTCAGCGAGCGGAAATCCGTCGCGGTCAGCGTCGCCGCGCCTTCCGCTTCCGCTGCAACGACAATCGCCCGCGCCAGCGGATGTTCGCTAGCCCGCTCCAGCGCCGCCGCCACGGCCAGCAGACGCTCGCGCGGCCGGCCATCCAGGCTCACCAGTTCGGTCAGCGCCGGCTTGCCCATGGTCAGCGTGCCGGTCTTGTCCACCACCAGCGTGTCGATCCCGCGCATGGCTTCGATCGCGCTGGCGTCCTTGAACAGCACGCCGCTCAGCGCGCCACGGCCGCTGGCCACCATGATCGAGATCGGCGTGGCCAGACCCAGCGCGCAGGGGCAGGCGATGATCAGCACCGACACCGCGGCGATCAGCGCGTGCGTCATCCGCGGTGCGGGCCCCAGCAACCCCCAGGCCGCAAATGCCAGCAGCGCGACCACCACCACCGCCGGCACGAACCACGCAGCCACCCGATCGGCCACGCGCTGCAGCGGCGCCTTGCTGCGCTGCGCCTGCGCCACCAGCGCCACGATCTGCGCCAGCATCGTCGCGCCGCCGACTTTCAGTGCGCGCATCGTGAGCGCGCCATCCTGGTTCACGGTGCCGCCGGTGAGCGCATCGTCCTTCGCCTTGGCCACCGGCATCGGCTCGCCGGTCAGCATCGACTCGTCGACATGGCTCTCGCCGTCCAGCACCACGCCGTCGACCGGCACCTTCTCGCCGGGGCGCACGCGCAGCACGTCGCCGGCATGCACTTCGTTCAGCGGAACATCGGCTTCGCTGCCGTCCGCCGCGACCCGCCGTGCGGTTTTCGGCACCAGGCCCAGCAGCGCCTTCAGTGCCGCCCCGGTGCGCCGGCGCGCACGCAACTCCAGAAAATCGCCCAGCGTGACCAGGGTGACGATCACCGCCGCCGATTCGAAATACACCGCGACCCGCCCGTGCATGTCGCGGAAACCGGCCGGGAAGATCCCCGGCAGCAGGAACGCCACCGCGCTGTACAGCCACGCCACGCCGGTGCCCAGCGCGATCAGCGTGTACATGTTCGGACGCCACGGGCTGAGCGAGTGCCAGCCGCGCGCGAAGAACGGTGCGCCGCCCCACAACACCACGATGCTGGCCAGCACCGCCTCGACCCAGCCGGCCGCACCGTCCCATGGCGCGGGCAGATGCCAGCCGAACAGATGCGGCCCCATCGCCAGCACGAACACCGGCACGGTCAGCGCCAGCAGGGTCCAGAACCGCCTGGTCATCGAAGACAACTCGCCGCCATCGTCCTCGTCCAGCGTCGGCGTCATCGGTTCCAGCGCCATGCCGCAGATGGGACAATGACCGGGGCCGGACTGCCGGATCTGCGGGTGCATCGGGCAGGTATGGACGGTGCCCGTTGGCGCCGGCGGCGGCGCGGCGCGCTCTTCCAGATAAGCGGACGGGTCGGCCACGAACTTCTCCCGGCAGCGTGCGGAGCAGAAGTAATGCGTGCGGCCATCCTGCTCGGCGTGATGTTTCGCGGTCGACGGATCCACCGTCATGCCGCACACAGGATCGACCGCGACACCTGCCGTCGGCTTGCCGCTGCCCGCGCAGCAGGAACCGTGCGCGCTCATGGCTTCACTCCGGTGTCGCTCAAGGCACGCAGGATCGGACACTCCTCCGGCTTGCCATGCCCCGGACACGACGCCACCAGCTGCGCCAGCCCGCCGCGCACGCGCTGCAATTCGGCGATGCGCTGCTCGACCGCGGCGAGCCGCTGCTGCGCGCGCTGCTTCACCGCCTTCACTCCGCGCTGGCGATCGGCGGACAACGCCAGCAGCTCGCGGATCTCCTCCAGCGTAAAACCCAGCTCCTTGGCCCGCCGGATGAAGCGCAGCTGCGCAACCGTGCCCTCGCCATAACTGCGATAGCCCGAGGCACGCCGCTGCGGCTCGGGCAGCAGGCCCTCGCGCTCGTAATAGCGGATCGTGTCGATCGCCACGCCTACGCGCTTGGCGACGGCACCGATGGTCAGGGAGGAAGTCTGCATGTTCATGCCGAATACTCTAGACCCTTGATCAAGGTCCAGAGTCAAGAGCCTGCGACAAGAAGCCCATTGGTAGGGAGCACTCGGCCTGCCGGAGTTGCCCGTGCCTTAGGGCGTGCCGGAACGGCGATGCCCATCCCGCCCGCTGGGCGTATAGTCCGCTTCAGCAGCGCGCATGGGGGCGGGTTTTGCCTGAGACATTTCGATCGTCTCGAATTGCATGATCCCGCGGTTCGTCCGGTTCCTTTGAACAACGTTTTTTTCACAAGTTGCACGACTGCTCTCGCTTGTGGCCGGAGGGCCGTCCGCAAGCATGTGGTACGTGAGTTGGCCGATTCTGCTGATGGCCTGAGGGAGATAGCTCATGTTCGATCTAGCCGGGCAGCAACTGAACGATCTACTTGAAGCCATGCCGGACGCGATCGTCATGGCCGAATCCGGCGGGCGGATCTTGTTCGCCAACTCGCACGCCGAGCGCGTTTTTCGTTATTCGCGCAGCGAACTTGTCGGGCAATCGGTGGATATTCTGCTGCCCGAGCGATTCCGAACGGCGCATGCCGGCCACGGCAACGGATTTTTTGCGCAGCAGCGCACCCGCACAATGGGGGCAAACCCGGAACTCTACGGCCGGCGCAAGGACGGCGAAGAATTTTCGGTGGAAATCAGCCTAAGCCCCATCGTGATGGACGAGGGGACGATGGTCATCGGCGTCGTGCGCGACGTCACCGCGCGCAGGCGCTCCGAGGAAAAATTCAGGGACCTGTTCGAGTCGGCGCCGGATGCCATGGTGATCGTCAACCGCGATGGCCTGATCGAGCTGGCGAACGCGCGGGCGGTGTCCCTGTTCGGCTGGAAGCGCGAAGAGTTGCTTGGCCAGTCGATCGAGATGCTGATGCCGACACGTCATCGCAACCGGCATTCCGGTCAACGCGCGGGCTTCCACGAGCAGCCGCGGGCCCGCAACATGGGAACCGGCCTGGAATTCTTCGGCCTGCGCAAGGACGGCACCGAATTCCCCGTCGACATCAGTCTGAGCCCGCTGCAGACCGAGAGCGGGTTGCTGGTATCCAGCGCGATTCGCGACATCACCGAACGCAAGCAGGCCGAGGCCGCTCTGCAGGAGGCGAACCGGCTGAAAAGCCAGTTCCTGGCCAACATGTCGCACGAGCTGCGTACGCCGCTGAACGGCATCATCGGCTTTTCGCAACTGCTGGCGGACGGCAAGGCCGGCGCGCTGGAAGACAAGCAGAAGGAGTTTCTGGGCGACATCCTCGACTGCAGCCAGCATTTGCTGCATCTGGTCAACAACCTGCTCGACCTCGCCAAGATCGAGGCGGGCCGCATGGAATTGCAGGAGGAGGATTTCCCGCTGCCGCAAGCCATCGGCGAAGTCTGCGCCGTGCTCTCGCCACAGGTCGACCAGAAACGGATCGAGGTGAACACCACCATCGCGCCGGCGCTCGATCATGTCAGCCTCGATCGTCACAAGTTCAAGCAGATCCTGCTGAACCTGCTTTCCAACGCGGTCAAATTCACTCATCCCGGTGGACGCGTGGATATCTGCGCCAAGCACCTTCCCGGCGGGGAGTTGCAACTCCAGGTCACGGACACCGGCATCGGCATCGCGACCGAAGATCTGCCCCGCCTGTTCGTCGAATTCCAGCGGATCGAACGCGGTGCCGCGAATCGCTTCCAGGGCACCGGACTCGGTCTTGCGCTGACCCGGAAGCTGATCGAGATCCAGCACGGCACCATCGCCGTGGAAAGCGAACTCGGACGCGGCACCACCGTCACGGTCTTGCTGCCACCTCGAGCACTGTCAGCATGAAGCAGCGCATTCTCGTCATCGACGACAACCCCATCAACCTGAAACTGGCATTGTGCGTACTCGAGCTGGAAGGCTACCTGGTGGATCAGGCGGTCGACGCCGAGCAGGCGCTGGTGTTCCTTCGAGATACCGTCCCCGACCTCATCTTCATGGACATCTCGTTGCCAGGCATGGATGGCTTGACCCTCACCCGAAAGCTCAAGGCCGAAGACCGCTTCAAGCACGTCCCCATCGTCGCGCTCACCGCCTACGCGATGAAAGGCGACCGGGAGCGCGCGCTCGATGCAGGCTGCGACGGCTACATCGCCAAACCGATCGACACCCGCGCGTTTCCCGCGCAGGCCGCCGCCTACCTGCAACGAGCGGTCACCGGATGAAGATCCTGATCGTCGACGACGGGCCGACCAACCTCAAGCTGCTGCGTCTCCAGTTGGAGGCGGAAGGGCATGACGTGCTCGAGGCGGTCAATGGCATCGAGGCGCTCGATGTACTCGAGCACGAGACGGTCGATGGCGTGGTGTCCGACATCCTCATGCCGCGCATGGACGGCTACCTGCTCAGCCTGGAGGTGCGGAAAGACAAGCGCTTCAGCCATCTCCCGCTGGTGCTCTACACCAGCACCTACAACTCGCCCACCGATCGCGAACTGGCGCGAAATGCCGGTGCGGATGCGTATATCTGCAAGCCTGCGCCCACCGACGTCATCATTGCCGCGCTGCAAGCGGCCGCCAGCGCGCCGCGCAGTACCGCCGCCTCGTCGGCACCGCGGGAGCTGGAGTCGCCGATCCTCCGGCAGTACAGCGAAACGCTGGTGCGCAAACTGGAAGACAAGAGCGACGAACTCGAACGCGCATACCAGGAGCTGGCGCAGACCGAAGCGCGCCTGTCCGGCCTGATCGAGTCGGCGCTCGATGCGATCGTCGCCTTCGACGAGCAACAGAAGATCCTGCTTTTCAACGCCGCCGCCGAAACCATGTTCGGGTGCAAGCGTGCGACGACCCTGCAAAGCCCGCTCAGCGAATTTTTCCCTCTCCCGTTTTGCCAGGCATTGACCGGGGAGCCCGACGACGGGCAAACCGGGCCGCGCCTGCTGCGCGCCCTGCGGCGCGACGGCAGCGAATTCACGATCGAGGCAACCGTCTCGATCCTGGACAGCCCGCAAGGCCGGATCTACACGATGTTTATCCGCGACATCACCGAGCGCGAGCGCGCCGGACGCGCCTTGCATGAGAGCGAGGAACGCTTCCGCAGCCTCATCGAGGCAAGCCAGGATTGGATCTGGGAAGTCGATCGCGAAGGCCGGCTGCTCTACACCAACAACGCCGTGCAGCATATCCTCGGTTATTCCGCCGACGAGCTGTTGGGCCACAACGTGGCGACGCTGATCCACTCCGAGGACCGCGCCATCGTCGCCGAGCGCGTGGCGTCCTTTCTCGAGCATCCACGGCCATGGCAGCGGCAGCCGCTGCGCTGGCGCCACCGCGACGGCGGAGTGCGCATTCTGGAGAGCACGGCGAACCCTGTACTGGACATCGACGGCCGCGCGGTCGGTTACCGCGGCGCCAATCATGACGATACCGAACGTCTCGCCCAGGAAGCCAGGATCAGCCGGCTCGTCCACATCCACGCGGTACTCAGCGCCATCGGCAACATCGTGGTGCGGGCGACCGACCGCAGCGGACTGTTGCACAACGCCTGTCGCGTCGCCGTCGACCAGGGCGAATTCAAGGCGGCATGTATCGGCGAGGGCACCGTGGTCGGCACGCTGCGCGTGGCCGCGAGCTATGGCGACGCGGCCATTCTGCAATCGGTCGCGCCGGACGAACCCATGCCGGTCAACGCGCCTGGCCGCTATCATCGACACCCCGGCATTCAGGCGTTTCGGGAGAAGCACAAGATCGTCATCGGCGAATTCGCCGTGGCGGACGTTCCCGCCGAGCTTCGCCAGGAGATGAAGCGGGCCGGTGTCATGTCGGAGGTGGCACTGCCCCTGGGCACCGAACCCTGGGGCGTGCTCACACTGTTTTCGGAATCGGTGCGCGACTACGACGAGGAGGAAATCGGCCTGCTCCAGCAGCTTGCCGAGGAGATCGACCATGCCGCCGATTTCATCGCCAAGAGCGAGCGACTGGAATACCTCGCCTACCACAACTCGGTGACCGGACTGCCCAACCGCAGCGCGTTTCGCGAGCACGTGCAGTCCATGCTGGACTGCGGCCCGGTAATCGTCTGCGTGCTCAATATCCGGCGCTTTGCCTATATCAACGACTCGCGTGGCCGCGCGTTCGGCGACCACTGCCTGGCGCAGATCGGCATACGCCTGCGCCGCCTGTTCGCCGCTTCCGGTTTCGTGGCCCATCCCGAGGGCAGCACCTTCCTGCTGGCCTACCCCATCACCGACCGGCTCGCCGCGGAGATAGAGCGACTTCACGCACAGCTGCGCAGGTTCGAGAACCAGGCTTTCACGATCGACGGCGAAGAGCTCTACATCAACCCGCAATGCGGCGTCGCCATCGCGCCGCAGCATGGCGACAACGGCGAGATGCTCGAACGCAACGGAATGTCCGCGCTGGCCGAAGCAGACCGGCGCGACGAGCTGTTGTACGTATTCAGCGAGAACCTGCAAGGCCGCGCCACCCGCCGGCTGAAACTCGAGAATGATCTGCGCCACGCTCTCGATCAGGACGAGTTCGAACTGTTCTATCAACCCAAGTTTTCCACCGTCGGCAACCGGCTGCTCGGCGCCGAGGCGCTGCTGCGCTGGCGCCGTCCGGGCGAACTGATCCAGCCCGCGGACTTCATATCCGTACTGGAAGAGACCGGGCTGATCGTGCCGGTGGGACAGTACTTGCTGCGCGATGCGCTGGCGCACGTCGTGGATTGGCGGGCCCGCTACCAGCCCGACCTGCGGATCGCGGTCAACGTGTCCGCGCGCGAACTGCGCTACGGCGGCTTTCTCGACCAGTACCGGGCGATTCTCGAACCGTATCGCGCGGACCAGGGCATCGACATCGAGATCACCGAGAGCCTGCTGATGGACGATATCGACCACAATGTCCCGCTGCTCGAAAAGCTGCGGGAACTCGGCTGCCACATCTCCATCGACGACTTCGGCACCGGCTACTCGTCACTCAACTACCTGACGCGCCTGCCGGCGGACGAGATCAAGATCGACCAGTCGTTCATCGCCACGCTGACGCAGAGTCCGGAGACCATGGGCATGATCACCAACATCATCAACCTTGCCCATTCGTTGTCGCTGCGCGTGGTCGCCGAGGGTGTGGAGAATGAAGAACAGGCCAAACTGCTGCGCCTGTTGCGCTGCGACGTCCTGCAAGGCTATTTCCTCGGGCGGCCGATGCCGGCCGACGTGTTCGAGGAAGTGCTGGCGGGTTTGTCGGCATCACCGGCGATCGGCACCCCTTGAACCGAGCCGCCGCAGCTGTCTCGTCGTTCTAAGCGACTGGCGGCTCTGCCTACCCCTGCAGCAGCTTGCGGTACACGACGAACCCGGACTTCTCGGCGACCTTGTCGTACAGCTGCATGGCCGCGGCGTTCGTCTCGTGGGTTTGCCAATACACACGTGGCGAACCCGCCTGCTCCGCTCGCTCGTAGACCCCATTGATCAGCGAGCGGCCGACGCCCTTGCCGCGGGCCGCCGCGACCGTGAACAAGTCCTGCAGGTAGCAGCTCGGGGCGAGCTGGATGGTGCTGCGGTGGAACAGGAAGTGCGCCAGGCCCAGCAGCTCGCCGGCCTCCTCGGCGACGAGCGCGTGCACCGGCTCGTAGGCATCGAAGAAGCGCGACCAGGTCGTCTGCGTGATTTCATCCGGCAGCGCGGTTGGCCCGCTTCGGCCGTAGAACGCGTTGTAGCCTTCCCACAGAACTTTCCAGGCGGGAAAGTCCTCGCGCCGTACTGGCCGTATCACTAGTCGATCGTTCACGAAGGACACCTCGGTTTCACCACGAACGGGATGGACAGGTTGGGCCATCTGCTGCCTGTGCTCAACACGACCAACGGCACGGCATCTTTACCCCAGCGCATCTTCCGCCGCCACAAAACCGCCGGTCTGCCGCTTCCACAGCCGCGCATACAAACCTTCGTGTGCGATCAGTTCGGCGTGTGTGCCGGTTTCCACGATGCGGCCCTTGTCGAGCACCACGAGGCGATCCATCCGCGCGATGGTGGACAGGCGATGGGCGATGGCGATCACGGTCTTGCCCTGCATCAGGATGTCGAGGCTGTCCTGGATGGCGGCCTCGGCTTCGGAATCCAGCGCCGAGGTCGCTTCATCCAGCACCAGGATGGGCGCGTCCTTCAGCAGCACGCGGGCGATCGCGATGCGCTGGCGCTGGCCGCCGGACAGCTTGACGCCGCGCTCGCCGACCAGCGCCTCGTAGCCGGCGCGGCCCTCGCCGTCGACTAGCTGCGGAATGAATTCGTCGGCGCGCGCCTTGCGCACGGCTTCGTGGATCTGCGCCTCGCTGGCGTCGGGTCGGCCGTAGAGGATGTTGTCGCGGATCGAGCGGTGCAGCAGCGAGGTGTCCTGCGTCACCACGCCGATCTGCGAGCGCAGGCTTTCCTGGGTCACCTGCGCCACGTCCTGGCCGTCGATGGTGATCCGCCCGCCTTCGAGGTCGTACAGGCGCAGCAGCACGTTCACCAGGGTGGATTTGCCAGCGCCGCTAGGCCCGACCAGGCCGATCTTCTCGCCGGCGCGCACGGCCAGTTCCAGCCCCGAGATCACGCCGCCTTTCTTGCCGTAATGGAAGTGGATGTCGTGGAAGTGCACGGCGCCGTTGGTCACCTCCAGCGGCATCGCGCCCTCGCGGTCCTGTACTGCGCGCGGCTGCGCGATCGTGGTGATGCCGTCCTGCACCGTGCCCACGTTCTCGAAGATGCCGTTGACCACCCACATGATCCAGCCGGACATGTTGTTGATGCGGATCACCAGCCCGGTGGACAGGGCGATCGCGCCCACCGTCACCCGCCCTTCGCTCCACAGCCACAGCGCCAGCGCCGAGGTGCCGGTGATCAGGAAACCGTTGAGCGTGGCGATGCTGGCGTCCATCACGGTGGTGACGCGGGTCATGCGGCGCAGCTTGTCGGTCTGCTCGCCCATCGCCTCGGCCACGTAGGCCTCCTCGCGCCGGGTGTGCGCGAACAGCTTCAGCGTGAGTACGTTGCTGTAGCCGTCCACGATGCGGCCCATCAGCTTCGAACGCGCCTCCGACGCCTTCCACGAACGCTGCTTGATGCGCGGGATGAAGAACCACAGCAACCCGACATAGGCGAACACCCAGGCCACCAGCGGCGCGGCCAGCCAGAAGTCCGCCCGGGCGAACAGCGCGATGGCGCTGCCGGTGTAGATGGCGACGTACCAGATCGCGTCCACGATCTGCACCGCCGACTCGCGCAACGACCCGCCGGTCTGCATGATGCGGTTGGCGATGCGCCCGGCGTAGTCGTTCTGGAAGAAGCCGAGACTTTGGCGGATCACGTAGCGGTGGTTCTGCCAGCGGATGCGGTTGGTGAGGCTGGGCACGATGGCCTGGTTCACCAGCAGGTCGTGCAGGCTGTTGAACACCGGCCGCGCCACCAGCGCCACCAGCGCCATGCCCAGCAGCTCGCGGCCGTGCTCATGGAAGAAGTCCGCCGCGGGCACCCCCTTGGCCATGTCCACGATGCGGCCGATGAAGCCGAACAGCGACACCTCGATGATCGCCACCATGAAGCCGACCACGATGGCCACCGCGAACACCGGCCACACCTGGCGCAGGTAGAACGCGTAGAAGCGCCATACCGACTTCGGCGGCATGCTGTTGACGGGGTCCTTGAACGCGTCGATGAGGGATTCAAACCAGCGGAAGATCATGGGAATCGCAAGATGTGGAAGAGCTTGTAACGTGCTTGCTGACGAGTGGTTTCGCAAGGGCCGACCGGCACCCCGCGTTGATGACTTCGACACCAGGCAAGCCAAGGTTGTCGTGGTGCCCGCTGGTCGAGCCCGTTCTGATGCAGCACCAGTGCGTCGACCTTGCCGCTGGCATCGCGCTCGAAATCCAGCCTCGCATCGACCACGGTATAGAAGAAGTGATCCGCCGCCGTGGCATAGACCGGATACGCGGCCTGCCCGGTCAACTGGGCGTAGAGCTGACCGTGATCGATCGTGATGGCGAATTCCACGCCGGGCGCCGGCATGTACTGGCCGACATAGGCGTCGAGCTGCGCAGACGGCACGGCTATCGCCTTGTGCATCACCGGCAGCGGCGCGGATGGCAGCAGGGCCGCTAAGCCCAGCTCCTGCGGCGCACCGGTGACGCCGGCCAGGATCACCACGCCGCGGCGTGTGGATCAGCGCCATCGCGGCGTTCAACGGGGTCTTCCGCTGGCCCATGCTTGCCTGCAGGTAAGACAGCATGTCGGCACCGCTGCTGAGCGACGCACCGGCACCTTCCAGTGCGCCGAGTCGCCAATGCTTCGCCGGCTGTCCTCGTTCATCGTGACCGGGGGCGAAGCGCTCGCGCAATGACCCGTCTTTCGAGAGCCCATGAGCGCGTCCTGGATTGCCGCAGGCTGGGTTTCATAGCAGACCATATAACGTCAGCGAGAAGCAGCTCATGCCCGAGCGCCATGGCGGGTAGTTCAATACTGAACGCCAGCCTCGAAACTCCAGCAGCATGATTGACCGCCCGCGGCCGCGCTCCGATCATGCCCGGATGCCTACTCTGATCCGCTGTCTCTTCATTTTGCTGCTGGCCGCCTGCGGCGGCGGCGTCCTGGCGCAGAACGCCCCGGATGCCGCCGCCGCACCGGCTGCGGCACCGGTGCTCACCCCGGCGCAGACGCTGGCCCAGCTGCGTGCCCAGCTGGACGGCATCAAGGCCGCGGTGGATTCCAAGAAGACCGACGTGCCGCTGGGCGATCTGCGCAACCGCGCGCTGGACGTGCAGCAGCAGGCCGAACAACTGGCATCCACGCTGTCGCCGCAGTCGGCCGGACTGCAGACCCGGCTCGACGTGCTCGGCCCTGTGCCAGTCAAGGGCGCCCCGCCCGAGTCGCCACAGTTGAGTTCGCAACGCAGAGAGCTGACCAAGGCCAGGAATGACCTGGAAGGCCAGATCAAGCAGGCCAACTCGCTGAGCGCCGAAGCCACCCAGCTGGCCGCCCACGTGGCCGAGCTGCGGCGCGACCAGTTCCAGACCCAGCTCAGCTCGCGCACGGCGACACCGTTCAGTCGCGCATTCTGGGCGGATCCGGCCAAGGCGTTCCCCGACGACGTGGGCCGGGTGAAACAGCTGGGCGGCGACGTCCTGTCGGTCGTGCAGCAGGCCTGGCAACCGCCCAACCGCACGCCGTTCGTGCTGTGCCTGATCACCGCCGTGCTGCTGCTCAGCGTAGGGCGCTGGCTGATCGAGCGGGTGCTGCTGCAAGTGACGACCGAGCACATGCCGACGGGCCGGCTGCGGCGCAGTGCACTGGCCGTGGCGATGACGCTGGCCTACACGCTGGCGATCGGACTGGCCGCGCGTTCCGCCTATCTCGCGCTGAGCTGGAACGACCTGCTGGGCGACGATCTGGACGATCTGGCGAAGAAGCTGGTGCGACTGGTGACCTTCGCCGCCTTCATGACCGGCCTCGGCCGCGCGATGCTCTCCAGCAAGCGTCCGTCCTGGCGCCTGTCGACCCTGTCCGACGATGCCGCGCATCGGCTGCGCGCTTTCCCGGCGCTGCTCGGTGGCGCTGCCCTGCTGCGCGGCGTGGTCGAAAGCGTCAACAACGCCATCGGCGCCAGCCTGGCGATCACGGTGACGACACGCGCGCTGCTCGCCGTGCTGATCGGCCTGCTGGTGGGCAGCGCGCTGCTTCGGCTGGGCCAGTCGCGGCGCGCCACGCTGGCCGCGGGCGAACTGACGGCACAGCGTCCGGTCTGGGTCGGCCTGGTGGTCGCGGCGGCATTCGTCGCGGTCGGTCTCGTGCTGCTCGGCGTGGTCATGGGCTACATCGCCTTTGCGTTCTTCATTGCGGGGCAGATGCTGTGGGTCGGGGTGATCCTGACCGCGCTGTACCTGCTGATGTATCTGATAGACGACATCTTCGACACCGTGTTCGACCCCAAGGGCCGTAGCGGTACGCGCCTGCAGAACAGCTTCGGGCTGGCTCCAAGCGCGCTGGAACAGACCGGCACCCTGCTGTCCGGCATGACGCGCGCCATGCTGCTTATCCTGGCGGTGGCGATCGTGCTGGCGCCGTTCGGCGCAGGCCCGCAGGAACTCGTCGCACGCGTGGGCACGCTGCTGTCGGGCGGCACGCTGGGGTCGCTCAATATCGTGCCCGGCAATATCTTCGACGCCGTGCTGGTATTCGCGCTGGGCCTGCTCGTGCTGCGCGTGATCAAGCGCTGGCTGAGCGACCAGTTGCTGCCGAAGACTTCGCTCGACTCCGGCATGCAGAGCTCGATGCTGACCCTGCTCGGCTATGTCGGCGGCGTGCTGGTGTTCGTGCTGGCTCTGCTGGCGCTGAAGGTCGACCTGCAAGGCATCGCCTGGATGGCCAGCGCGCTTTCGGTCGGCATCGGTTTCGGCTTGCAGGCGATCGTGCAGAACTTCATCTCCGGCCTGATCCTGCTGGCCGAGAGGCCCGTGAAGGTGGGCGACTGGGTTGCCATCGGCGGCGTCGAAGGCGATATCCGCCGGATCAACGTGCGCGCCACCGAAATCCAGATGGGCGACCGCTCGACCATGATCGTGCCGAACTCGCAGTTCATCACCCAGAACGTGCGCAACGTGACCCTGGCCAATGCCCAGGGCCGCGTCAACATCAAGTTGTCGATGCCGCTGGATACCGATGCGGGCAAGGCGCGCGAGCTGATCCTGGAAGTGCTGCACGCGCATCCGGACACCTTGAACATGCCGGCGCCCAGCGTGCACCTGGAAAATCTCGATGCCGGCTCGATAACGTTCAACTGCATCGCCTACGTCAACAGCCCACGCGACGTCAGCGGGGTGAAAAGCGACCTCCTGTTCGAGATACTCGAACGCCTGCGCCGTGCCAAACTGCCGATGACGAGTCCGCAGAGCATGGTGCTGCGCCGGCTGCCGCCGATGGCCGACAGCCACGACGATAGGGATTGATACGGCGTCTGCAGCATCCGCAACATCCGTTCCCATGAACACCCGCCATGGAGTCAGCCTCATGTCTGTATCCAGCCAAACCGGCAGCACCATCATTCCCTGCCTGCGCTATCGCGACACGCATGCCGCGATCGACTGGCTGTGCAAGGCGTTCGGGTTCACCAAAAACGCCGTGTACGAAAACGAGCAAGGCCGCGTGGAACACGCCCAGCTGACATTCGGCAACGGCATGGTCATGCTCGGTGAAGTCCGCGACAACGAATTCGGTCGGCACATCGTCCAGCCCGACGAGATCGGCGGCCGCGAAACGCAGTGCGCCTGCGTGATCGTCGCCAACTGCAAGTCGCACTACCAGCAGGCCAAGGCCGCCGGCGCGGTGATCGTCGACGACTACGCCGAAAAGGCATACGGCGGCGCCGGCTACAGCTGCCACGACCCGGAAGGCCACCTGTGGTACTTCGGCAGCTACGACCCGTGGCAGCCTCCAGCGCGTTGACCGGACAGCAAGAGGCCGGCTTTTGCGCCGGCCTCTCGTCGAACGCACGCCCGAAAGCCTTTACGGCTTACAGGCCTTGCCATGCTCCGCATGGTTGCCCTTGGTCTTGGCGTCGGCCTCGCTCATGTACTCGCCATGCTTGGTCTTGCCGTACCACTTGTCGCCGGGGCAATGGTAGACCTTGCTCTTGTCGTTGACCCAGACCATGCCAGGGCCACCACCAGGTGCGCCAGCGGCGGCAGGCGCAGGCATCGCGTGGGACTTCATGGACTTCATGGCGCCGTTCGGGGCCGGAGCGGCGGCGGGGGCCGCAGCGGCCGCCGGTGCGGCGGCTGCGGCCGGCGCGGCGGCGGCTGCGGCCGGCGCGGCGGCGGCATACCACTCTTTCACGCCCTTGTGCCCCTTGCACGCCCCCTTCTTGGTGGCCTGACTGGAGTAGCTACCGTCCTTGCACTGGCCGGTGGAACCGGCGGGCGCGGACGCTTGTTGAGCATAAACGGCCGGGACGGCCAGCAGGCAGGCCAACGCAATGGCCATCAGATTTGACGATTTCATTCAGACTCCCTCCAACGTGAATTCGCGAAGACGCTCCCAGGCACGCGCAACGACCGTGCCTGCGGCGCGACTATGCCGCAAAATCATGACGGCGATATATACCCGCGGCATGGCGTTCATTCGCCAGACGGCTGTTTCGAATGAACTTGCGTATCGCCCTAGTCGACTTTCACTGGCGCAAGCCGCAAATCCTGGAAGTCGAAACTGAAATCGGTCAGCGGCGAGATCGGCTCCATGCGCACCCCGATGACATGGCCGTCCACGTCCAGCGCGAAGGTCACGAACGCGTCGGCATTGAGCGAGCGGTCGTCCCAGCGCACGGTGAAGGTGTCGTTCTGCCACGGTGTCATGGTGCCGACCAGCTGCGCCGTCTTGGAGAAGCGCAGGCGCAGCTTGCCGTTCTCGTGGCTGACGATGACGTCGCCGTACCACGGATCGCGGTAAGTGCCCGCGTATTTCGCCAGCGGCAACGAAGGTTTGCTGTTCTTGTTGCGCGCCGCCGCGTGCTTCGCGTAACTGTCGTCGGATTTCGCTTCGGCTTTCTTCACTGCCTTGTCGTAGACCGCGACCCAGTCTGTCTTTTGTTCCGGGTTGAGGTAGGCATCCAGCGCGCGATAGGTCACCGCGTTGAACGCGGCACCGGATTCGGCATTGGTCAACACCACCACACCCAGGTGCAGCTCCGGCACCAGGGTTACCCGCGAAACCATGCCCGGCCAGCCGCCGGTATGCCAGACCAGCCGCTGGTTGCGGTAGTCGGACAGGAACCAGCTCTCGCCGTAGCCGTAGAAGTGCGGCATCAACGGAGCCAGTTCGGGAATCGGCGGTTCGCCGATCTTGATCGGCGTCAGCATGCTCCACATCTGGCTCTGGCTGCCCTCGGAGAACAGCCGCGCCGGCTTGCCGTTCGCGCCCTTCGTCGGCAAGACCCCGCCGGCCAGTTGCACATTCATCCACTTGGCCAGGTCATGCACGCTGGCGTAGATGCCGCCGGCGCCCGGATCGTTGACCCAGGCCATCGGCGGCACCGG
The DNA here is from genome assembly GCF_042657005.1 of Rhodanobacter terrae. Taxonomy (NCBI): domain Bacteria; kingdom Pseudomonadati; phylum Pseudomonadota; class Gammaproteobacteria; order Lysobacterales; family Rhodanobacteraceae; genus Rhodanobacter; species Rhodanobacter terrae. The sequence continues at coordinate 68,049 of NZ_JBHSNG010000007.1, read as the reverse complement.
CTCGAGATCCTTGAAGTCGGACTTGGCATGGCCCATCGCCACGTCCATGCCGGGCCTGAGGTAGGTCATGTCGATCAGCGACTCGTCCATGCCGACCGGCTTGAAGATGTGGTTGCGCACGTAGTCGGCATAGCTCTGACCGGACGCCTGCTCGATGACCAGCGTGGCCACCGCGAACAAGATGTTGTCGTAGGCGTAGCCGCTGCGGAAGCCGTTCTTGATCGGTACGTTGCGCAGCCGCTGGACGACCTCTTTCGTGGTGTACGAAGTCGGCGGCCAGTACAGCAGGTCGCCGGCGCCCAGCGAGAGGCCGCTGCGATGCGCCAGCAGGTCGCGGATGCGCATCTCGTGCGTCACGTACGGATCGGACATGCGGAACCACGGCAGGTGGTCGATCACCCTATCGTCCATCTTCAGCTTGCCCTGCTCGGCCAGCTGCTGCAGCGCCGCGGCGGTGAATGCCTTGGTGTTGGAGGCGATCGCGAACAACGTATGCGCATCGACCGGATCCGGCTTGCCGATTTCGCGCAGGCCGAAACCCTGCTCCATCACCACCTTGCCGTCCTTGACGATCGCCACCGCGATGCCCGGCACGTCGAAGGTCTTGCGTGCGCTGTCGACGTAGGCGCCGAAATCCTGCAACTGCGCCGGCAGCATCGGTTGCGCGGTGTCGTGGGTCGACGCCGGCGGCGACGCGGCTGGCGTCTGCGCCAAGGCGGCGGAGGCGACCACGAACAAGGCGCAACAACCCGCCAGGCGGGGGAAGACGAATCGCTGGGACATCGCAGGCTCCACTGTGGCAATTTCTCGACTATCGCGGCAAACCCAGCGCAAGACCAGCGCTGGAAGTCACAGGCGCCAGGGCCAGCCGGGTCGGCAACGGCGCCCGGCGCGGCTAACATGCAGGGAACGACGCTCACGACGCACTATCCATGACCTCAGCACCTTCCGACCTGTTTGCCAGCACCGCAGGCGCCGACCGTGGTCCGGCCATCCGGGTCGGCATCGGCGGCTGGACCTACGCGCCGTGGCGCAACAATTTCTATCCAGCCGGGCTGGTGCAGCGGCGCGAGCTGGAATTCGCCAGCCGCCAGCTGAGCGCGATCGAGATCAACGGCACTTATTACGGCGCACAGAAAGCGGCCACCTACGCGAAGTGGGCGGCGGAAACGCCGGAAGGTTTCGTGTTCTCGCTGAAAGCACCGCGTTACATCACCGAAGGCAAGCGGCTGGCCGAGGTCGGCAAGGGCGTCCAGGGTTTCGTGCAGGGCGGCCTTGCCGAAATGGGCGACCGGCTGGGGCCTATCTTGTGGCAGCTGCCGCCGTCGCGGCCCTTCGATGCCGACGATCTCGCCGCCTTTCTCGAAGCGCTGCCGCGCGATTTGAACGGCCAGCCGCTGCGCCACGTGCTGGAAGTGCGCCACCCCAGCTTCCTGAGCCCACGCTACGTGGAGCTGGCGCGCAGGCACCGCGTGCCCACCGTGTTCACCGACTCGCTCGACTATCCGTCACTGGCCGACCTCACCGGCGAGTTCACCTATGCGCGGTTGATGCGCAGCGCCGACGGGATTCCCACCGGCTATGCGCCGGATGAGCTGGACCGCTGGGCCGCGCACGTGCGCAGCTGGGCATCGGGCGACGACGTCGACGACCTGCCGCATGCCGCTGCGCTGCAGCCGCCGACGCCACCACGCGACGTGTTCGTATTCTTCATCAGCGCCGCCAAGCACCGCAATCCGGCGGCAGCGATGGCGCTGCAATCGCGAGTGGATGGCAACCGCTGATCACCAGTCGCAGTTGTCATCCAACGGTTTATCAGCCGGCGCCGCAGCACTAAGCTCACTCCCGCCGAACTCAGCGAGTCCACATGCGCCGACTCAATCCCTTGATCCTGCTCGCGGCGCTGGTCTTCGCCGGGGTGTTATGGCAACAGCACACCGCCACGCCGACCAACACGGCCGGCCCCACCACGACGACACCCACCAGCCAGGGCGGAACGACCGCGTTGCCGGGATTCCTGCCGGCGGAGGCATGCGCCACCCTGGAGGCGATCGTCCGCGGCGGCCCGTTCGAACACAGCCAGGACGGCGTGGTGTTCGGCAACTACGAAGGCCTGCTGCCGCGGCAGCCGCGCGGCTACTACCACGAGTACACCGTGGAAACGCCCGGTGCGCGAACCCGCGGCGCCCGACGCATCATCACCGGCGGTACGCCCCCGGTGGTCTGGTATTACACCGACGATCACTACCGCAGCTTCCGCCGCTTCGAGATGAACCGATGAGCGCGCACGGCTTCGACCTGGACCTGACCAAGCCCACGCAGAGCGGCGTGTATTTCGTCGGCGTCGCCGATCTCGACCGTCTCGCCGGAGCCGCCGCCCGCGACGACCTCTGCGTATGCCGCATCGATCTGGCCGGCTGCCGCGACAAGGGCGAGCTGCTGCGGCGCCTCGCGGTGGCGTTGCAGCTGCCGCCTGCGTTCGGGCACAACTGGGACGCGCTGGCCGACTGCCTGCGCGATCTCGGCTGGATGCCCGCCTGGGGCTACGTGCTGCTGTTCGAACACGTCGGCGAGTTGCGCCAGGCCGCCGAAGCGGACTTCAATATCCTGCTCGGCATCCTCGACGACGCAGCCACCTTCGGCAACGACAACGACAGGCCGTGGTTCGCATTTCTCGCGCTGCCCGACAGCGCGTTCGACGACGGCCACGTGCCCGCCTGAAAAGCGTGTCACGCTTGGCTTCACTTTCTTTCACGGATTCCCATGCAGACCATCGATTTTGAACTGGAAGGCACTTACGTCGAACTCAACATGCTGTTGAAGCTGGTCGGCCTGTGCGACAGCGGCGGCGCGGGCAAGGCCATCGTCGCCACCGGCGCGGTAAAGGTCGACGGCGTCACCGAGCTGCGCAAGACCTGCAAGATCCACGCAGGCCAGACAGTCACCATCGACGACGTGGAAATCCACGTGCTGGCGGATCCGGAAGCTTAGGGACGCTCTGATTAACCTCTATTTTCGTCATTCCCGCGAAAGCGGGAACCCAGTGTCTTTCATGTAGCACGTGGATACACAAAGGCATTGGATCCCGGAAATCGCTTCGCGATTCCGGGATGACGAGCGAAATCAGAGCGTCCCCAGGCATCCCTAGGCCGGAAATTTGTCCGGCAGATTGTCCAGCCGCTGATCGAGCTGCGGGTGTGCCGGCAGCTCGATCAGGAATTCCCGCTCGAGCACGCGGCGTACCTCGGCGCCGTCACGCAGCACATGCCGCTCGGGTTCGTGCCCCATGCGCCGCACGGTGAACTCGCGATTGCGCAAACTCAGTCGGCTGTCCAACAGCGTGCGCGCCACATTCAGATGATTCACGAATTTCGAGTCCGGATGCGTCGACACATAGTGGTTGGCCACGACGTAATCGATCGGCGGTACCGGGCGCAGGTCGAAGCGATACAGCGACAGCCATTGTCCGCGCACCAGCGATTGCATGCGCCAGTCGCCCTCCACCTGTACCAGCCGGAACGGTTCCAGCTGGGTCGTCTGTTCGATATCTGCCTGCAGCCACAGCACGCCGACCAGGGTCTGGCCGCCGAAGCCGACGTCGACCAGCCAGCTTTCGCCTGCCATCTCGACGCGCAGCAGCATGTGGGTCTGCGCCGTGATCGCATCCTCCGGCTGTGTCCACAGCACGCGTGCGATCAGGCCCGACACCTCGAAACCGATCTCCCGCAATACGGCTTGCAGCAGCAGGTTCTGCTCGAAACAGTAGCCGCCGCGCCCTTCGTGCACCAGCTTGCGCTCGAGCGCAGCCGGCTCGAGGCTCACCGGCAGGCCTAGCAGCGGATTGAGATTCTCGAACGGAATCACCGCCACATGCGCGGTGACGATGGCCTGCAACGTCGACATGTCGGGCACGAGCGCGCCTTCCCAGCCGATGCGCCGGAAATAAGCCTGCAGGTCGATGCTGTCGTGCATGGGCATGCCTCGTCGAAATCAGGCCGCAGATATTAACCGGCCGGAAACCCGGCTGCAGGTAACCGTTGCCGGCCTGGCAGCGAAATAACGGATGGGAATGCCCGAATCGGCTGCGCTTGCATCCGTCAAGGCCGCTACCACGTAGTTGCACAAGCCCTACATCGCTTCACGCGCCCCCATCGCCAGCGAGGCCCGCCATGATCCGTCGCACCGTATTCCAAGCCCTTCCCCTTGCCGCCGCGCTGATGCTGGCCGGGTTGACCGCATGCAAGCCGGCCGCTGCCGCGAGCGATGTCGTGAAGTTGCCGGCGCCAACCGTGGATACGGTGAAAACCGCACAAGGCGACGAGACGGCGGTCCTCGCCGGCGGCTGCTTCTGGGGTATCGAGGCGGTGTTCGAACACGTCAAGGGCGTGCACAAGGTGGTGGCCGGCTACTCCGGCGGAAACGCGGACACGGCGAGCTACGAGCAGGTCAGCGATGGCGGCACCGGTCATGCCGAATCCGTGCGTATCCAGTTCGACCCGAAGCAGGTCAGCTATGGCAGCTTGCTGCAAGTGTTCTTCTCGGTCGCGCTCGACCCGACCGAACTCAACCGGCAAGGTCCGGACAGCGGCACGCAGTACCGCTCGGTGATCTTCTACGGCAACGACGATCAGAAGAAGATCGCCACCAGCTATATCGCGCAGCTGACAGCCGCGAAATCCTTCCCGGCGCCGATCGTGACCCAGGTGGTGCCGCTGAAGGCGTTCTATCCGGCCGAGGCGTACCACCAGCATTACTTCAGCGAGCATCCGGACAACCCGTACATCGTCTACAACGACGCGCCGAAGGTGGCGCACCTCAAGCAGTTGTTTCCGGCGCTGTATCAGCCGGATCGGCAAGTCGTCGAGGTGCAGTTGCATTGAGTCGGACCACTGCCTGACTTGCGTGCAGCGGCGCGGCCCCCATCTCGGGACTTCCGCGCCGGTCGCGCGCCAGCCCTGACGATCTCCCTACGTGCCGCCGCATAGCTCTTCACCCCACGGCTCACCGCCACCGGCCGAATCGACCGAACTCGCGCGCAGTTTCCTGGGCGTGTTCCGCTACAGCGGACGCGCGCTGGAACTGGTGTGGAGCACCAGTCGCACGCTGACGATCGCGCTGGCGCTGCTGACGCTCACCGCCGGCCTGTTGCCGGCCGGCGTGGCGTATGTCGGCGCGCACATCGTCGATGCAGTGGTAAGTGCCAGCCGGACGTGGACAGCCAGCGGCCATCCGTCGCTGCGGCCGGTATTCGAATGGGTAGCCCTGGAAGGTCTGTTGGTGGCGGCGTTGGCCGGTGCGCAGCGTGGGCTGTCGCTGTGCCAGTCGCTGCTGCGCGCGCTGCTGGGGCAGCGTGTCAACGTGATGATCCTGGAGAAGGCGCTGACGCTGGAACTGGCGCACTTCGAGGATTCCGAGTTCTACGACAAGCTCACCCGCGCCCGCCGCGAGGCGTCGAGCCGGCCGTTGTCGCTGGTCACCCGCACGTTCGGGCTGGGCCAGAACGCGATCTCGCTGATCAGCTACGGCACCTTGCTGTTCCATTTTTCGCCATGGGCGGTGGTCGTGCTGTTGCTGGCCGGGTTGCCGTCGTTCCTTTCCGAGACCAAGTTCTCCGGCGATGCGTTCCGGCTGTTCCGCTGGCGTTCGCCGGAAACGCGCATGCAGCTGTATCTGGAAACCGTACTGGCTCGCGAGGACCACGCCAAGGAGGTCAAGCTGTACGAGCTCGGCCCGTTGTTGCTGGATCGCTACCGCGACATCTTCGACAAGCTCTACAGCGACGACCGCGACCTCACCGTCCGCCGCGAAAGCTGGGGCTTCGGGCTGGGCCTGCTCGGCACGATCACGCTGTACGGCGCCTATGCATGGATCGCCGCGAGCACCGTGGTCGGCCGCATCACGCTGGGCCAGATGACGATGTACCTGATGCTGTTCCGCCAGGGCCAGTCGGCGGTTTCGGCCATGCTGTCGGCAATCGGCGGCATGTACGAAGACAACCTCTATCTGTCGACCTTGTACGAATACCTGGAAACCCCGGTGCCGCCATCCAGCGGCATCGCGCAGCGCGGCGCGAAGCCGGATGACGGCATCCGTTTCGAGCAGGTCAGCTTCACCTACCCCGGCGCCGGCGAGCCGGCACTGCACGACATCAATCTGCATATCCGCCCCGGCGAATCGCTGGCCATGGTCGGCCAGAACGGTTCGGGCAAGACCACCTTGATCAAGCTGCTGACGCGGCTGTACTCGCCCGACAGCGGCCGCATCCTGCTCGACGGCACCGACTTGCGCGACTGGGACGAAAGCACCTTGCTGCAACGCATCGGCGTGATCTTCCAGGATTTCGCGCGCTACCAGATGCGTGTGGGCGAAAACGTCGGCGCCGGCGACGTCAGCCATTTCGAGGACGAAGCGCGCTGGCGCGAAGCCAGCGACAAGGGCATGGCCAGCGAGTTCATCGACGGCCTGCCGGCCGGCTTCAACACTCAGCTGGGCAAGTGGTTCCGGGAAGGACGCGAACTGTCCGGCGGACAGTGGCAGAAGATCGCGCTGGCGCGCGCCTTCATGCGCTCGCGCGCAGACATCCTGGTACTGGACGAACCCACCGCCGCGATGGACGCCCAGGCCGAGGCGGACATCTTCGCGCACTTCCGCGAACTGGCCGGCAACCGCATCGCGATCCTCATCTCGCACCGCTTCTCCACCGTGCGCATGGCCGACCAGATCATCGTGATCCAGGACGGCCGCATCATCGAACACGGCAGCCACAGCCAGCTGATGGCGCTGGACGGCCACTATGCGCACCTGTTCTCGTTGCAGGCGCAGGGGTATCGCTAGATCTGGCTGATCGGCTTGACCCTGCCTGCCCGCGCGCCCCATGCTTCGCTGTCTTGAACCATCCGAAACACACGCATGAGCAGTCGCTACAACGCCGCCGATATCGAAGTCCTCTCCGGCCTGGATCCGGTCAAACGCCGCCCCGGCATGTATACCGATACCACCCGCCCGAACCATCTGGTGCAGGAAGTGGTGGACAACTCGGTGGACGAGGCGCTGGCCGGCCACGCGAAAACCATCGAAGTGGTGCTGCACGACGACGGCTCGGTGGAAGTGAGCGACGACGGCCGGGGCATGCCGGTGGACATCCATCCGGAAGAAGGCGTCTCCGGCGTCGAGCTGATCATGACCCGGCTGCACGCGGGCGGAAAATTCAGCGGCAAGAACTACAACTTTTCCGGCGGCCTGCATGGCGTGGGCGTCTCGGTGGTCAATGCGCTGTCCGACCGGGTCGAGGTGACGATACGCCGCGATGGGTCCGAGTATCGAATGGTGTTCGCGCACGGCGACAAGATCAGTCCGCTGGAAGTGATCGGCAGCGTGCCGAAGAAGCGCAGCGGCACCACCTTGCGCTTCTGGCCGGAAGCCAAGTATTTCGATTCGCCGAAGATCTCGCTGCCGAAGCTCAAGCACCTGCTGCGCGCCAAGGCGGTGCTGTGCGCCGGCCTCAACGTGAAGCTCACCGATGAAGCCAGCGGTGAAACGATCGAGTGGCATTACGAGGACGGCCTGCGCGACTACCTGCGCGGCGAACTCGACGGCACCGAAGCGTTGCCTAACGACTTGTTCGTGCACCACATGGCGCGCGACGTGGAAGGCCTGGAGGTGGCGCTGGCCTGGTTGCCGGAAGGCGAGCTGGTGCAGGAAAGCTACGTCAACCTGATTCCCACCGCGCAGGGCGGCACCCACGTCAACGGCCTGCGCACCGGCCTGACCACCGCGATCCGCGAGTTCTGCGAGATCCGCAACCTGCTGCCGCGTGGCGTCAAGCTGGCGCCGGAAGACGTGTGGGAACGGCTGGCCTTCGTGCTGTCGGCCAAGCTGCAGGATCCGCAGTTCGCCGGCCAGACCAAGGAGCGGTTGTCCTCGCGGCAGACCGCCGGCATGGTCGAGAACGTCATCCACGACGCCTTCAGCCTGTGGCTCAACCAGAACGTGGACATGGGCGAGCGCATCGCCCAGCTGGCGATCGAACGGGCCAGCGCGCGCCTGAAGGCGGCCAAGCAGATCGTCCGCAAGAAGATCACCCAGGGCCCGCAGCTGCCCGGCAAACTGGCCGACTGCACCGCCACCGACCTCACCCGCACCGAGCTGTTCCTGGTCGAGGGCGACTCCGCCGGCGGCAGCGCCAAGCAGGCGCGCGACAAGGAGTTCCAGGCGATCCTGCCGCTGCGCGGCAAGATCCTCAACACCTGGGAAGTCGAATCGACGTCGGTGCTGGCTTCGGAAGAAGTGCACAACCTCGCCGTCGCGATCGGTTGCGATCCCGGCAAGGACGATCTGTCCAGCCTGCGCTACGGCAAGGTCATCATCCTGGCCGACGCCGACTCCGACGGCCTGCACATCGCCACCTTGCTGGCGGCACTGTTCCTGCGGCATTTCCCGAAGCTGGTGAGCGAAGGCCATGTGTTCGTGGCGATGCCGCCGCTGTTCCGCGTCGACGTGGGCAAGCAGGTGTTCTACTGCCTCGACGAAAGCGAGAAGCAGGCGATGCTGCAGCGGATCGAGCGCGAGAAGATGAAAGGCGCCGTCAGCACCACCCGCTTCAAGGGCCTGGGCGAAATGAACCCGCCGCAGCTGCGCGAATCGACCATCCACCCGGATACGCGCCGGCTGGTGCAACTGACCATCGGCGACGACGACGGCACCGCCAAGCTGATGGACATGCTGCTGGCGAAGAAACGCGCCGGCGACCGCAAGGCTTGGCTGGAAGAGAAAGGCGACCTGGCCACGCTGGAAGTCTGATCCCGCGCCGGCGGCTGTTTTTGTGGGGAACGCGGCGTTATGGTGTCCACTGTTTTTTCGAGGGCAACTCGCATGGCCTTGCTACCGCCGCTCGACCTCCAGCGCTGGATCGACGAACACCGCCATCTGCTGAAGCCGCCAGTCGGCAACAAGTGCATCGTCGACGGCGACTTCATCATCATGATCGTCGGCGGCCCCAATGCACGCACCGACTACCACTACGACGAAGGCCCGGAGTTCTTCTACCAGCTCGAAGGCGAGATGGTGCTGAAGGTGCAGGACGAAGGGCAGGCGCGCGACATCCCGATCCGGGCCGGCGAGATCTTCTACCTGCCGCCGCGGGTGCCGCATTCGCCGCAACGCATGCCCGCCTCGATCGGACTGGTCATCGAACGCCGCCGCGCAGCCGGCGAAAAGGATGGCCTGCTGTGGTTCTGCGAGCGGTGCAACCACAAATTGTTCGAACAGTATTTCGTGCTCGACAGCATCGAGCGCGATTTCCCGCCGGTGTTCGATCGCTTCTACGGTTCGCGCGAAGCGCGCACCTGCAGTGCCTGCGGCCACCTCAACCCGGCGCCGGCGAAATACGGGTAGGAGCGAACCCTGTGCACGATGCTCTTGGTGGCGTACGGGGAAAGCCATCGCGCACAGGGTGCGCTCCTACGGGTGCAACAGCCACTTGCGCGCCATTCGCCGCAGCGAGGCGTCGAGGCTGGTGTCGGCGGCCACCTCGACCACCGGCCGCCATGCCAGCGCCCGCGATTCCCCGTTGATCGCGAAGCGATCGTCCGTGCCGGCGCGCAACACATAGCGCACGTCGTAATGCCAGTGTTCCGCTTCGTCTGCGCGCGCCATGATGCGATGCCGATCAACATCGAAGATGCCGTTTCCGACGCGCAGATCTATCACGCCGGTTTCCTCCTGCGCTTCGCGCAGCGCCACTCGCGCCAGATCGGAATCGCCGTCGGCATGGCCACCGGGCTGCAGCCAGCGGTCCAGCTTGCGGTGATGCATCAGCAGCACCTTTTCACCATCTGCGCTGACCAGCCACGCCGAGCCGGTGAAATGGCCTTGCACATGGCTGCGCTCGAATACCGAAGGGTGGGATTGCAGGAAATCGCCGAACCGGGCGACCGCCTCCGCATCCTCGGGGAAGCGCGAGGAATATTCCTCCAGATCGGCGAGCATTCGCGAAAAATCAGGCTGCATGACTTATGACATAGTGTGCCGGAACGACGCCCATCATAGCTGCGTCGCAGCTTGTCCCACTTTCTCCACTCCGTTATGGTTGCGCGTCACATCGGCTCGTCGCGTCATACCCGTCGCGGTTACAGGCGCGTGTGGCATTTGTTTTCACGGGGAGTCACCAAATGCTTTTCAAGCGCGTCAAGTCACTCGATCAGATTCTCGCCACCGCCGAGAAGAAAGGTCTCACACGACAGCTCGGCCCCATCCAGCTCACCTTGCTCGGCATCGGAGCCATCATCGGCACCGGCATCTTCGTGCTGACTGCCGAGGCGGGCCAGAAAGCCGGCCCGGGCATGATGATTTCCTTCGTGATCGCCGCGGTGATCTGCGCGCTGGCCGCGCTGGCCTACGCCGAGCTGGCCTCGATGGTGCCGGTCGCCGGCTCCGCCTATACCTACACCTACGGCGTGCTCGGCGAGAGCGTGGCCTGGGTGGTCGGCTGGGCGCTGGTGCTGGAATACACGATCGCCGCCAGTACCGTCTGCGTCGGCTGGTCAGGCTATGTGAACGGCCTGCTTGCCCATGGTGGATTCGGGCTTCCGGAATTCCTGCGCACCGGCCCGATGGACGGCGGCACGTTCAACCTGCTCGCCTTCCTGATCGGACTGGCGATCACCTTCCTGCTGGTGATCGGCACCTCGAAGTCGGCCAAGGTCAACGCCTTCCTGGTGCTGATCAAGGTCGCGGCACTGACCCTATTCATCTTCGTGGCGCTGCCCGCCGTGAAGGACCCGAACTTCAAGCCCTTCGTGCCCAATGGCTGGGGCAGTCCGATGGGAGGCATTGGCGTACTTGGTGCCGCTGCCTCGATCTTCTTCGCCTACGTCGGCTTCGACGCCGTGTCGACCGCAGCTGAGGAAACCAAGAATCCGAACCGCAACATCCCGATCGGCCTGATCGGCTCGCTAGGCGTTTGCACCGTTTACTATCTGCTGGTGAGCTATGCCGCGGTCGGCTCGGTGGGTGCCCAGCCGATGCTCGGCCCGGATGGTCTCGCGCTGCAGCCGGGTACACCCGCAATGGCCGCAGCATGCCACGCCTCGCAGGCACTGGTCTGCAGCAAGGAAGCACTGGCGCACGTGATGCGTCTGCTCAACCACAACCAGTTGGGCAACCTGATCGGTTTCGCGGCGAGCATCGCGCTGCCGTCGGTCATCCTGACGATGACCTACGGCCAGACCCGAATCTTCTTCACCATGGCCCGCGACGGCCTGCTGCCGAGCTCGTTGGCGAAGATCCATCCGCGCTTTCACACGCCATACGTGATCACCATCATCACCGGCGTATTCGTATCTCTGTTCGGCGCCATGTTCCCGGTGGGCGCGCTGGCCGACGTCACGAATTCGGGCACCCTTTTTGCCTTCATGATGGTGTCGCTCGGGGTGCTGATCCTTCGCGTCAAGCAGCCTGACCGTCCCCGCTCGTTCCGCACACCCATGGCCTGGGTGGTATGCCCGCTCGCCATGTTCGGTTGCCTGTTGCTGTTCTTCAACCTTTCGCTCAAGACGATCATCATCTTCTTCAGCTGGGCGGCGGTCGGCCTGGTGATCTACTACCTCTACGGCTACCGCAAGAGCCACCTGGCCAACGGTACCGAGCCGGATTGATCCGACGCCCCTCCATTCAGCCAGCAACATCACCGGCACGGTACCCGCCGTGCCGGTGTCATTTCCGGAACATCCATGCTCAAGCAGCTACTCGCGTGCAAGACCGATTTCTCGAACGTCGATGAAGGTGACGGCCCAGGCCTGAAACGGACGCTGGGTCCCTGGGGCCTCACCGCTCTCGGCATCGGCGCGGTGATCGGCGGCGGCATCTTCGTGATCACCGGCCAGGCGGCCGCCGAGCACGCCGGTCCGGCGATCATCCTCTCGTTCGTGATCGCGGCCATCTGCTGCAGTTTCACTGCACTGTGCTATGCCGAGTTCGCGACCCTGATCCCGATGTCGGGCAGTTCGTACTCCTACGCGTACGCCACGCTGGGCGAACTGGTGGCCTGGTTCATCGGCTGGAACATGGTGCTGGAATACGGCGTATCGGCCTCGGCCGTCGCGGTCAGCTGGACCGGCTATTTCGTCAGCCTGCTCGATAACTGCGGCCTCCATCTGCCTGTCGTGCTGACGAATGCGCCACTTGCCTACGTGGACGGTCATCTCGTGACGACCGGCGCGCTGTTCAACCTGCCTGCGGTCGCGATCGTGCTGACCCTGACCTGGCTGTGTTATGTCGGCATCAGGGAATCCAGCGGCGCGAATCTCGCGATGGTGATCCTCAAGGTCAGCCTGATCGTGATCGTGATCGTCGCCGGCTGGCATTACGTGAACCCGAGTTACTGGCATCCCTTCATTCCGCCGAACCAGAGTTCGGAAAAATACGGCTGGTCCGGCATCATGCGGGCGGCGACCCTGGTGTTCTTCGCCTATATCGGCTTCGAGGCCACCTCGACCGCCGCGCAGGAAGCGAAGAATCCGCAGCGCGATCTGCCGATCGCCACGCTGACCTCGCTGGCCATCTGCACCGTCTTGTATATCGGCATAGCCGCGGTGATCACCGGACTGCTGCCGTTCGACCAGCTCGGCACCGCCGAACCCGTGGTGACGGCGGTCAGGGCGCACCCGGAGCTCGGCTGGCTGCGCTGGGTGGTCGAAGTCGGTGCATTGATCGGGCTGTCCTCGGTCATTCTGGTCATGATCATCGCGCAGCCGCGCATCTTCATGATCATGAGCCGCGACGGCATGCTGCCCAAGGTGTTCTCCCGGATCCACCCTCGCTATCACACGCCGCATATCAACACCGTCATCACCGGCATCGGCATTGCCGCGCTGGCGGCGGTATTCCCGCTCGACATACTCGGCGATCTCGTCTCGATGGGTACCCTGATCGCCTTCGTCGCCGTCTGCGCCGGGGTGCTGATCCTGCGCCGCACTCAACCTGACCTGCCACGCACGTTCCGCGTGCCGTGGGCACCGGTCACCTGCGTACTCGGCGTGCTCAGCTGTCTTGGCCTGCTGTACTGGGAAAACTGGTACCAGTGGTTGATGCTGGGCATCTGGACCGTGATCGGCATGACGATCTATTTCGGCTATGGCCGCCGACACAGTCATCTGCGAAATCAGCCACAGACATGATTTGCTGATTGTCGCCAACGGCACCGAATAGCGCCCAAAAGCTTCGAATATCTGCGATATCTGTGGAAAACGACGCCAATGGCGTTATGACGCTTTTATCGCAGGATTGGCCTAAAATTCTCGTATAACTTATTGTTTTCAAACAGCTTAACGAGAATTTTTCGATAGAATTTCGGTGGCTGGCCGCCCATTCCCCGATCGCGGGAGTATGATCCTCAGTCCGCGGGTTGATCACTTGGCAGTGGGCCCCGGATCGTGGCCCGGCGTGTCAGGTGGGTAAGCTCCTCAGCCTGATGCGCCGGGCCGCACTTTTATCCGCAGCCCGCGGCAACCCCTTCCATTCGCGAGTCCACCGACGCCCCGCACCCGGATGCAGCGATTGCGCGCAGCAAAAAGGCCGGCGATGCGGCCGGCCTCCCTGGGTTGCACCAACCGCGGATGCGGTCAGGCTTTCTTCGGTGTATGCGACACGCACCAGCCTTTCGCATTCACCGACTTGCCCGGGAACAACTGGCACGGACCCCGACCGGTGGGGCCGCCCGAATAGAACTGGCAATTGGAGCAATTGTCGCCGGCCTTGTGCTTCGCGTCGGCCGTCTTGCTGGCGTCTTCCACGTAACCCAGCGCCTTGGCCGTCGGATCCGCTTCGGTCAGCGGTGGCAGATCGGCTGCACGGGCAAAGCGCGGCAGACCGCCAATGACGACAGCCGCCACCGTGGTGCCGGCAGCCACCTTGAGGAATCGGCGACGCGATTCGATATCTTGTTCGTTCGACATGGACAAACCTCCATCGGTATCTATCCAGCGCACCCAGCGCCGGATTCCTACCGATGGTACGCCTTGTGAATGCACTTTTGCCTGACTGGCGAGAATGGCTCTCATTCCAGCCAGGTGAGGGTCCGCCGCATGGTATAGTCGACGCCCATTTGGACGTCCAAACACCATGAGCCAAACCCTGCCCGCCACGATTCCCGTCAGCTTGTTCGAGGCGTGCGCCGACAGCATCGCGGGCACGGCGCGTGAGCTGGCAGCTCTCGGCTGGACGCCCGCCACCAGCAGCAATTTCTCGATGCGGATCGATGCGGAGCATGCAGCGATCACCGTATCCGGCCGGCACAAGGGCCGCCTCGGCCGCAACGACATCATGCTGGTGGGCCTGAGCGGGCATGCCGTCGGCACCGATGCCAGACCCAGCGCCGAGACGGCGCTGCATACCCAGATCTACCGGCGCTGGCCGGAAGTGCGCGCGGTGCTGCACACCCACTCGCGCACGCAAAGCGTAGCCTCGCGCCTGTTCGCCGGCGATGGCGTCATCCGCCTGCAAGGCTGGGAATTGCAGAAGGCGATCGCCGGACACCACACCCACGAGGACACACTGGAGATTCCGGTGTTTCCGAATACCCAGCACATGCCCGAACTGGTCGCCCGGATCGACGCCTGGCTGGACGCGGGCAAGACGTTGCATGCGTATCTGATCGACGGCCACGGCATCTACACCTGGGGTCGCGACATGGCCGAGGCCGAGCGTCATCTGGAGGCGCTGGAGTTTCTGCTCGGTTGCGAACTGGATCTGAAAAAATTGAGGGCATCATGAGCCGCCTGCGCATCTTCGACGAATCCCGGCCGCAATCGCCGCTGACGGAACATCACGAACACGCCGCGATCGCCCGCGAACTGGGTCGGGTCGGCGTTCGCTTCGAACAGTGGGAAACCAGCCACGCCATCGTGCCGGGCGCCAGCCAGGACGAGGTGATCGCCGCCTACCGCAGCGACATCGACCGGCTGAAGAAAGAGAAAGGCTATCAGGCCGTCGACGTGATCAGCCTGACACCCGATCATCCCGAGCGCGCGGCGCTGCGCCAGAAATTCCTCAGCGAACACACGCACAGCGAGGACGAAGTGCGCTTCTTCGTCGCCGGCGCCGGCCAGTTCACGCTGCACATCGCAGGCAAGGTTTATGACGTCCTGTGCGAACAAGGCGACCTGATCGGCGTGCCGGACGGTACCCGCCACTGGTTCGACATGAGCGAATCGCCTTATTTCGTGGCGATCCGGTTGTTCACCAACAAGGAAGGCTGGGTCGCGCAATTCACCGGGGACGACATCGCCTTGCACTTTCCCCGCATGCAGCCACGCCAGGCGGCCACACGATGATCGAGATCCGCGCCATCGTCACCGACATCGAGGGCACCACCAGCTCGATCAGCTTCGTGCGCGACGTGTTATTCCCCTATGCCCGCAAGCGGCTGCCGGCTTTCATCGAAACCCATGGCGACAAGCCCGAAGTGCAGCACTGGCTGCATGAAGCGGCCGAGGAAGCCGGCCTGGTCGAGGCAAGCCGCCAGTACATCATCGAGTTGCTGCAGCAGTGGATCGATGAAGACCGCAAATCCACCGCGCTGAAAGCGTTGCAGGGGATGATCTGGAAGGAGGGTTACGCCGCCGGCGATTACCGCGCCCACCTGTACCCCGAAGTCGCCGCGCGGCTGCGCGAATGGCGCGCGGACGGACTGCGCCTGTACGTCTATTCCTCCGGTTCGGTACCGGCACAGCAGTTGTTCTTCCGCTACAGCGAAGCCGGCGACCTGACGCCGCTGTTTGCCGGCTACTTCGACACCGAGACCGGCCCCAAGCGCGAGACCGAGTCCTACCGGCGCATCGCCGCGGCGATCGACGAGCAGCCGCGGCATATTCTGTTCCTGTCCGACATCGTGGAAGAACTCGATGCGGCGCAAGCCGCCGGTTTCCACACCGGTTGGCTGATCAGGGAGCCGCTGCCGTGGCCGGGCGAGCCGCGTCACCGTGCCTTTCGCGATTTTGATGCGATCACCCTCTGAACTCAGGCGGCAATCCCAGCATGCGCACCATCCTGACCGTCCTGCTTGCCTTCGCCGCTGGCGTGCTGCTGATGTTGTTGTTGCCTGGCCGCGCCGCACTACCTTCGATCGCCAACCAGCCTGCGCCCTCCGCCAGTGCCCCTGCCGCAGCCTCGTCCGGCAGCAGCGTGCCGTTGTCGGCATCGACCGAAGCCCCCGCCGACAACGGCGATGACTGGCCGAACGCCGGCCCCACCCCGGAACAGGTGCTCTATGCACAGCCGCGGATGGTCCGCAACGCACTGGCGCAGCTCACTCCGCGCGTGGCCGGCAAACCGAACCTGTACCTGCTGGCGTTCGCCGGCGACAGTAGCGAGGACGTGTTCCGCAACGAAGCCGAGTACGCCGCACAGCTGTTCGGCAAACGTTTCGGTGCCACCGCCCACAGCCTGGTGCTGGAAAACAATCCGGCGAGCCTCACCAGCCATCCGCTGGCCAGCTGGAGCAATCTGGACGCCGCGCTCGATGGCCTGGGCAAGGTGATGCGGCCGGATCAGGACATCCTGCTGCTCTACGTCACCAGTCACGGCAGTGAAGATCACACCTTGCTGGTCGACATGGATCCGCTTCCGCTGGATCAGCTCGGCGCCGACGATCTCGCCGGCATCCTGGCCATGCACAAGTTCAAATGGAAGGTGCTGGTCGTCAACGCCTGCTACTCCGGCGGCTTCGTGCCGCCACTGCAGGGTCCCGGCACGCTGGTACTGACCGCCGCCCGTGCAGACCGCAGTTCGTTCGGCTGCGGCAGCGATTCGGACGTCACCTACTTCGGCAAGGCATGGCTGGTCGACGCGCTGAACCGCACACCGGATTTCATCGATGCGTTCAAGCAGGCCAGCGGCGAGATTCGCCAGTGGGAACAGCAGGACAAACTGACCCCGTCCGAGCCGCAGATCGACGTGGGCAGCGGCATCGCCGAGCAGCTTGCCTTGTGGCGAAAGGGTTTCACCCCGGGGCCAAAGGTGGCGTTCAAGCCGGCGATGCCGGCGACCTCCACCAACCCGGCGGCGACGCAGTAGTTCACCTGAGCATATCTACGCCACGGTACGCATGCGCCGAGTAGCTATCCGCACCTACTTGCGCCAGAAGGCTGCGTTCACTAACTGCGCATTTTAAGTACTTGCTTATTTTGACGACCGTCGATATCGCCTGCAAACGAATTTGATAATGCCCAAGATCAAAGCAAGCGCGCCCAATGCAGTCACTGCGAGGAGCAAATAGGCATGACGCGCCACGAAACGTGCTGTCCAATACAGGCGATCGATACGCCGTAGGTCGGTCAGGTCGGGAATCGGTCCTGGTGCGATAATTTCGCCCAGCAGCATCGCTTGCGGATTCGATTCGGTGAATGCGGGCCAGGTCGGCATCCCAGCCCCATTGGGATTGCCGGATTTCGCGAAGTTGGTCCAGTACGTCGACATGACGGAAGCGAGCCTGCGATCCGCAAGCGCCAACGGTAACGCCTGTTGATCGAGATGGCCGAACACATAAGGCATCTCCATGCCGTGGCTGGCTCCCCAGCCATAGTATTTGTCGCCGACACGATAGGGCGGGCTTTGCGTAAACCGGTAAAGGAATACACGTCGTTTACCTGCGTCGGCCTGCAGGCGCGCCCATGCCCACATGTCCCAGCCGAACCGCATTTCGCCCTCGAATGTCACGAAGGCTGAACGAGCCTGCCGGTCATTGGCTACCGATCCGGGGCCTACCAGCGAAACAATCGGGCGTGAGAAGTCGTTATCCAATACCTCGCGAAGATTGGCAGCCGTGATCGCTTGATCAGCGAGAAACAACCGGCCTTCGCGCGCATTCGAGCCAATCAGGAGATCAACATTGTTCTGCTGCCCCTCGCGGTAGGCGTCGTACGGAGCCCGCGGCAAAGCGTAGCCGTCGATGATCAGGTGCGCATTGAAGCGAGTCTTGATCACGTCCTCTGCCGGCATGGCGCGCAGATCCTCCAGCGTGCGTGCACCGCTCTTGGCAACGAAAGCTCTACCGTCCTGTTCGGCGTCGACCAACTTGAAACCAGGAGCCAGATCGACCGGCTCGAACAATCCACCGCTCTCACCGATCGCGCGCTGGAACAGGCCCTTGGCGAGCGGAGAAGTCGTCAGCGCGCTGATCGAAATCGAACCCGACGATTGTCCGAACACCGTCACCCGTGTCGGGTCGCCGCCGAATGCACCGATGTTGCGCTGTACCCAGCGCAATGCTGCGAGCTGGTCGAGCAGGCCATAGTTTCCGGACACATGTTGCGGTGATTCGCGACTCAGATCGGGCAGCGCCAGAAATCCCAGCACGCCGAGCCGATAGTTCGCGGTAACCACAATGACGCCCTTGCGCGCGAGCATGTCGCCAGCGTACAGCGGTGTGGATGCCGACCCGTTCATCAAACAGCCGCCATAGATCCATACCATGACCGGCAGGGGGCGGCCTGCTGAATGCGGCGGCACCCAGATGTTGAGGTACAAGCAGTCCTCGCTCATGCGCTCCGGCGGCGCGTCTTCGGGATAGGAGCCGTGTTGCATGCAGATCGGCGCGAACTGGTTGACCGATCTGACGCCCGACCACACCGCAGGCGCTTGCGGCGCACGCCACCGCAGCGGCCCGATGGGCGGCGCCGCGAAAGGTATGCCTTTGAACACGGCTACGCCGTTCTCCTGCACACCCTCGATCAGACCGCTGTCGATCCGGACAGGCGTGGCAACCGACACGGACGACCCGAGAAAGGCAAGAACGACCACGCACAACAACCTGCGATGCGGGAAATAGAGTCTGCGCCGACCATTGCGCGCGCGGCTATCGGTGCCGGCGGATGTTTCCAAATGATCTGTCGATCGATGACTTAAAAACCACGGCATGGCCTGCTCCCACCAACGAGGGAGTGCCGAAGTCTGCTCGAGCTCGAAGCTGTCAGATAGCCCGGATCATCCCGAATGCCCTCCGGTTCGTCACCAATGGGATGAACCGGTGCATTGTGTGGACAGCCTGAGGCGAGCATCGCAAACTGGCGCAACCATGATTGACCACGTCACAGTCGAATTTCGCCGCCGGTTCGACCCGTCGCGGCATTGGTCGGCACCGCTCTTCGGCGGCTTTCTGTACTGGCTGGTGTTTCTGCTGGCACTCGAACCCGATAACGTGTTGCGCGCGTCGCAGGCGGGTTATGTGTTGCCGCTCGGCCTCGAGACTATCCGCATCACGGGAGCAGCGATCCTTGGGGCTGCGGTAACGCCGCTGCTCACATGGCTCACCCGCCGGGTACCTCTGGTCGGGGGTAGTCATTTTTGGCAACGTGCCGCGATCCATCTGATCTGCAACACGTGCCTGGCCCTCCTGCTGATCGTCGTCAGTTGTTTTCTCGTGGCATGGGGGTTCGAACGGCAACTTGCTCCGTCGCTTGCCGAAGTCCACAGCCAACTTGCCGCGAACTGGACGCTACTCGTATTCGCGCTCTGCGCATTTACAACTATCGCCCATCTGATCCGGTTTATTCGACGTCCGGATGGGGTGAACACCGCCGTCGCCACAAATGCAGCCGTCGAGGAAACCGCGCCCGCCGAACGCATTTCGATCAAGACAGGGGGACGCCTGCGCTTCGTGGAGCAGGCCAGCATCGACTGGCTGGAAACCCATGGAAATTACCTGGCGCTGCATGCCGGGCCCAGCAAACAACTCGTCCGCCGAACCTTGACTGATTTCGAGACAGCACTGGACATGAACCGATTCGTCCGCATCCATCGGCGCATGATCGTGGCTATTGATCGCATCGAAGAAATGAAGCCGCTGGCGAATGGTGACGCTATGTTGCGGCTGCGGGATGGCCGGGAATTGCGCATGAGCCGGAGTTATCGCGACGAAGTTGTGCGACGGTGGAGCGGAGGCTGACCGGCGTATGCCAACCCTTCGCTGCGAACTCTCGAGGTTCCGATCAATCCCTGTGGCGCGCGTTATGCCGTTTGGCCAACAATGCCACGACATCGGTCAGTGATAGCCCACGCGCATGCAGCACCACGGTGAGATGGAAGATCAGGTCGGCGGCTTCGCCCAGCAGTTCGGTATCGTTCTGCGCCACGGCGGCCAGCGCCGTCTCGACTCCTTCTTCGCCGACTTTCTGCGCCATCCGGCGCATGCCTCCATCGAACAGCTTGGTGGTGTAGCTGCCCTCGGGGCGTTCGGCATGTCGCTGCGAGACCAGCGCATCGAGCACGGCGAGGAAGCCCAGCGGCGGGTGCACGGATTCACCGAAGCAGCTGGATGTGCCCAGATGGCAGGTCGGTCCATGTGGTTCGGCCTGCACCAGCAAGGTGTCGGCATCGCAGTCGAGGCGGATCGACTTCAGCGCCAGCACGTGGCCGGAGCTCTCGCCCTTGGTCCACAGCCGTTGCTTGCTGCGGCTGTAGAACGTGACCTGGCCGCTGGCCTGGGTCCGCGCCAGCGCCTCGGCATTCATGAAGCCGAGCATCAGCACCTCGCCGCTGCGCCAGTGCTGCACGATCGCCGGCAGCAGACCGTCGCCCTTGGCCCAGTCAGGTTTTCGCGGATTCGCGTCGATGGCGTTCATGAAATTGACTCGTTGATTGGAGAAACGAGTGAAGAGAAGTGAGAAACGAGTAAAGCATGCAGCGTTCGAGGCATCCCTCTCGTTTCTCACTCCTCTTCACTCACTGCTAAAAGCTTTGCAATCGCACTGCCACGCCCTGCCCGCGCAGATAGCGTTTGAGGTCGGGAATGGAAATCGCGCCGGAGTGGAATACGCTGGCCGCCAGTGCACCGTCGACATCGGCTCCGATGAACGCATCGCGGAAATGCTCCGGCGTACCCGCGCCGCCGGAGGCGATCAGCGGCACTCGGCAGACCGCGCGCGCCGCCGACAACTGTTCCAGATCGTAGCCACGGCGCACGCCGTCGCTACCCATGCAGTTGAGCACGATCTCGCCGGCGCCGCGCCGCTGCGCCTCGACCATCCAGCCCAGCGTCCTGCGCGCCAGTGCCTGCGTCTTGCCGGGATCGCCGGTGTACTGGCGCACGCGCCATTCGCCGTCCGCATCGCGCAGCGAGTCGATGCCGACCACGACGCACTGCACGCCGAACGCCCCGGCCAACTCGTCGATCAATGCAGGCCGCTCCAGCGCCGGCGAGTTTACCGAGATCTTGTCCGCGCCCGCGTACAGCACGGCGCGCGCCTCGTCCACCGAACGGATGCCGCCGGCGACGCAGAACGGAATGTCGATCACCCGCGCCACCCGCTCGACCCAGCCGCGATCCACGCTGCGACCTTCCGGGCTGGCGGTGATGTCGTAGAACACCAGTTCGTCGGCGCCTTCGTCGCGGTAGCGCAGCGCGAGCTCCACGATCTCGCCCATCACCACGTGATCGCGGAAACGCACGCCTTTGACCACTTTTCCGTCGCGTACGTCCAGGCAGGGGATGATTCGGCGGCTCAGCATGTCAGCGCCTCCTGCAGCGTGAAGCGACCTTCCAGGAGCGCACGGCCGAGTATCACGCCCTGCGCGCCAGCCTCGCGTGCGGCACGAATATCGTCCAGCGAACGCACGCCGCCGGAGGCCTGCACCACCAGCTGCGGTACCTGCTCGGCGAGATGGCGATACAGCTCCAGATTGAAACCGGCCAGCATGCCATCCCGGTTGATGTCGGTGCACAGCAGATGACGGGCGCCTCGTGCGGCGTACCACGGCGCCAGTTCGTCCAGCGTGCGCGCCTCGACTTCGGTCCAGCCAGCGCTGGGCAACGCCCAGCGGCCGCCGATACGGCGTGTGTCGAGCGCGATGGTCAGCCGCTCGGCGCCGTATTTGGCCAGCCAGCCGGCGACCAGCTCGGGATCGCGAATCGCCACGCTGCCCAGCACCACGCGATGCACGCCGGCATCGAACAGACGCTGCAGATCAATCTCCTCGCGCACGCCACCACCGGCCTGGATCTGCATGCCATCGGCCGCAATGGCGCGGATGACGGCTAGATTGTCGAGGTTGCCGGAACGGGCACCGTCCAGATCGACCAGATGCAGCCAGCGCGCTCCGGCAGCGGCATAGCGCTGCGCGAGTTCGCGCGGGTCGGCTGCATAAGTAGTCTGCTGCGCGTAGTCACCCTGCTTCAGGCGCACCACTTGG
This sequence comes from Rhodanobacter terrae, assembly GCF_042657005.1. NCBI lineage: Bacteria > Pseudomonadati > Pseudomonadota > Gammaproteobacteria > Lysobacterales > Rhodanobacteraceae > Rhodanobacter > Rhodanobacter terrae. The sequence continues at coordinate 45,867 of NZ_JBHSNG010000007.1, read as the reverse complement.
CCGCCACGCAGGTCGATCGCGGGAATCACTTCACAGTTCATAGCGCGAGAAAATTCTGCAGGAGCTTCGCGCCGACCGCGGCGGAACGCTCGGGATGGAATTGCATGCCGTGGAAGTTGTCGCGCGCGATCACCGCCGAGAACACCTCGCCGTAGTCGCTGGTGGCCACGCTCCAGTCGCCCACCGGCACCGCATAGCTGTGTACGAAGTAGGCCTGGTCGTCATCGCCGAGCCCGGTCAGCAAGGGGTGCGACTTTTTAGCGACCAGGCGGTTCCAGCCCATGTGCGGTACGCGCAGGCCGGGCGCCTCGGCGAAGCGATGCACCGTCGCCGGGATAATGCCGAGACATTCGGTATCGCCCTCTTCCGAGTACGCGCACAACAGCTGCATACCCAGACATACGCCGAGCACCGGCTGGGTCAGCGAACGCATCAGTTCGACCAGCCCCAGCTCGCGCAGTCGCGCCATGCCGGGACCGGCGGCGCCGACACCGGGCAGTATCACCTTGTCGGCGGCGCGAATCGTGGCGGCATCCGCGGTCAGTGCGGCGTCCACGCCAAGCCGCAGCAGCGCATAGCGCACCGAGCCGATATTGGTGCCGCCGGCATCGACCAGCACGACGCTCATGACAATGTGCCCTTGGTGCTGGGAAGCTCGCTGCCTTCGCGGCGGATCGCCTGGCGCAAGGCGCGCGCCACGACCTTGAAGCAAGCCTCGACCATGTGGTGCGCGTTGTCGCCTTGCACACTGAGCTGAAGATTCGCGCCCAGCGTCTCGCACAGCGAACGGAAGAAGTGCGGCACCAGCTCGGTCGGCACTTCGCCCACGCGTTCGCGCGGAAAGCTGCCCTCGAACACGAAGTACGGGCGCCCGGACAGATCCAGTGCCGCGCCGGCCTGCGCTTCATCCATCGGCAAGGTGAAGCCGTAGCGGCCGATGCCCCGCTTGTCGCCCAGCGCCTGCTTCAATGCCTGCCCCAGCGCCAGCGCGCAGTCCTCGATGGTGTGGTGCTCGTCGATATGGGTGTCGCCGTCGCAATTCAGCTCCAGCGCAAAACCGCCGTGCTTGCCGATCTGCTCCAGCATGTGATCGAAGAAACCCAGCCCGGTATGCGCCTTCGGCTCGGCCACCTTGTCCAGATCCACGCTGACGGTGATGCGGGTTTCCCTGGTGTTGCGCACCACGGTTGCCGTGCGCGGCGCATCCAGCAGCTGGTGCGCCAGTTCGTCCCAGCCGATGCCGAGCGGGCCGACGCGGCAGCCGCGCACGCCGATGTTCGCGGCGAACTGCAGATCGGTCTCGCGGTCGCCGACCATCGCCGAGGCGGCGCGGCTCCAGCTGTCGTCGGCCAGGTAATGCCGCAACATGCCCACGCCGGGCTTGCGCGTGTCCTTGCCCTCATGCGGGAAACTGCGGTCGATCAGCACCTCGCGAAAACGCACGTCCTGCGAGGCGAGAATGCGCATCAGCAATTCATGCGGACCGCTGAAGTGCGGCTCGGGGAAGCTGTCGGTGCCAAGGCCGTCCTGGTTCGTCACCATCACCAGCTCATAGCCGGCGGCGACGAAGCGCTGCAGCGCGGCGATCACGCCCGGCAGCAGCGCCAGCTTCTCGTAGCTGTCGATCTGCTCGTCGGCCGGCTCCTCGATCAGGCAGCCGTCGCGATCGACGAAGAGAATCTTGCGGCTCACTGCGACCTCCGGATCGATACACCTGTGGGAGCGACTTCGGTCGCGAGTGTGGGAGCGACTTCAGTCGCGAAAGCCGTGCGTTGAGGCAACGCCATTCGCGACTGAAGTCGCTCCCACAACAACGCGTTCAGGCGCATGTGGCGGCCTCCTGCAGTACGGCCAGCACGCGGGTATTCTCCGCCGGCGTGCCGATGGTGATGCGCAGCGCATCGCCGAGATTCGGATAGCGGCGCACATCGCGCACCACGATGCCGGCAGCGAGCAGTTGCCGGTAAACCGCCGTCGCATCGTCGAAACGCACGGCGAGGAAATTCGCCTGCGATGGCAGCACCTCCCGCACGCCGGGCAGCCGGCGCAATGCGCCCCCCAGCCGCTCCCGCTGCTCGCGCACGATGGCGACGTGCTCGCGCGCGTTCGCCTGCCCCCAGCCGGACAATCCGATCAGTGCCGCGTCCACGCACGGCAGCGGCAGCGGGTACGGCGGCATGATCCGCTTGAGCAGCGCGATCACCTCGGCATTCGCCAGCAGGCTGCCGATGCGCGCGCCGGCCAGGGCCCAGGCCTTCGACAAGGTGCGCAATACGGCGAGGTTGTCGTAACGATCGATCAGGCCGGCCACGCTGGCATCGCCGGCATCGGCGAATTCGACATAGGCCTCGTCCACTACCAGCAATGCACGCTCGGCCAGCGCCTGCGCAAGCCGTTCGACGCTCGCACGCGGCACGAGCTGGCCGGTGGGATTGTTCGGCGTGCAGATGAAGACCAGTTTCACCGCCGGCGTCACGGCGGCGAGTATGGCACTCACGTCCAGCGTGAAATCGGCCTTGAGCGCCACCTCGATCACGCCCGCGTTCTGGATCCGCGCGCAGACCGCGTACATGCCGAAGGTCGGCGGCTGGATCAGGATCGCGTCTTCGCCGGCGCGGCAGAACGCGCGCACCAGCAGATCGATCGCTTCGTCGCTGCCGCGGCCCGTCAGCAGCTGCTCGCGGCGCACGCCATAAAGTGCGGCCAGCGCGTCGATCAATGCCGCCGGCTGCGGGTCGGGATAGCGATTGCAGCCGAGGCCGTGGTCCCCCACCGGCGCCCACGCCGACTCGTTCGCGTTGAGGAATACCTGGCCGCCGCTGGCCTCCATGCGCGCGGAGGAATACGGCTGCATCGCGCGGATTTCCGGCCGCGCCAGATCGAGCACGTTCATGATGGTGTCTCCAATGTTGCCAGCCGCAAGGTCACGGCACGACGATGGGCTTCCAGTTGCTCGGCTGCCGCCAGCGTTGCCGTGCACGGACCGATATGGCGCAGGCCATCGGCGCTGACTTCCTGCACGGTGATCTGTTTCTGGTAGCTCGCTACAGAGACGCCGCTGTAGCTGCGCGCATAACCGTAGGTCGGCAATACATGGTTGCTGCCGCTGCAGTAGTCGCCCACCGATTCGGGCGTCCATTGACCCAGGAAGACCGAACCGGCGCTGTCGATGCCATCCAGCAACGCCCGTGGCTCGGCCACCTGCAGGATCAGATGCTCGGGCGCGTAGCGATTGCTCACCGCGATCGCCTGGCTCAGCGAGTCGACGGCGATCAGTCGGCTCTGCGCCAGCGCCTTCTGCGCGATGGCCGCGCGCGGCAGCTCGGCGCATTGCCGATCGACCTCGCTGGCCACCTGGTCCAGCAGTTCGGTGGACGGGCTCAACAGGATCACTTGCGAATCCGGACCATGCTCGGCCTGTGACAGCAGATCGGCCGCGACGAACACCGGGTTGGCATCGGCATCGGCGATCACCAGCACCTCCGACGGGCCAGCCGGCATGTCGATCGCCGCGCCATCCGGATCGGTGGACACCTGCAGCTTCGCCTCGGTGACCCAGGAGTTGCCGGGACCGAACAGCTTGTCGCAGCGAGGCACGCTGGCCGTGCCATATGCCATCGCCGCGATCGCCTGCGCGCCACCCAGCTTGAATACCTTGTGCACGCCGGTGACGCGCGCGGCATACAGCACCGCTTCGTCGCAGCGGCCATCCGCGCGTGCGGGCGAACACAGCACCACCTCGCGGCAACCGGCGATCTGCGCCGGAACACCGAGCATCAGCGCAGTCGACGGCAGCGGTGCGCTGCCGGCCGGTACGTACAGGCCGACCCGGCTGATCGGGCGCAGCATGCGCTCCACCCGCACGCCGGGCGCGGTGTCCACGCCGACCGGCTGCGGCGCGGCGGCGCGGTGGAACAACGCGATGCGAGCAGCCGCCTCGTGGATGGCCGCCTTGAGGATGGGATCCAGCGACGCTTCGGCCGCAACGAATTCGGACTCATCCACCTCGATCGGGTCCAGCGTACAGCGGTCGTACTTCGCGCTGAGTTCCCGCAATGCATCATCGCCGCGTTCGCGCACGGTGGCGATGATCTGTCCGACGCCCTGACGCAGCTCATCGGCACGGGACTGTGCGGGGCGCGCCAAGGCCTCGCCCCGTGCGGTCTCGTCCAATGCATTCCAGTCGATACGATTCATGCCAACCCGCTCATGCCAACATCTTCTCCACCGGCAACACGTACATCTCGCGTGCGCCAGCCTTCTTGATTTCTTCCAGTTGCCGCCAGCTCACCTCGCCGGCGCACAGCGCCTGCAGCATCAGCTGGTCCGGTTGGCCGGCCACCGCCAGCAGCGTCGGTTGCGGGCCGCCCGGAAGCAGTCGGGTGACCGCCTCCAGCGTATGCCGCGAGGTCTGCAACAGCAGCAGGCGCGACTCGCGCACCTGGATTACGCCGTCCAGCCGCTTCATCAGCAGCTCCAGCATGTCGCCGCGCTCATCCACCGGCAGCGTCAGCGGGCCTGCCAGTACCGCTTCGCTCTCCAGCAATACGTCGGTCTCGCGCAGCTGATTCGCCACCAGCGTGCCGCCGCTCTGCACCAGATCGCAGATCGCGTCGGCCGTGCCCAGCTTCGGCGCAATCTCGACGGAACCGGCCAGCGTCACCACGCCGGCGTTCACGCCATGCGTGCGCAGCCATTCGCCGAGCAGGCCGGGATAGGTGGTGGCGATGCGTCGGCCTTCCAGGTGCCGCGGCAGCTGGTAATCCAGCTCCTGCGGCACCGCGATCGACAGCCGGCAGCGACCGAAACCGAGTGGGCGCAGCTCGTTGAGCGGTGCCAGTTCGCGCCCGGCGGTGAGCTGGAACTCGCTCAGCACATTGCGTCCGACAATGCCGAGGTCGCATACGCCCTGCGCGATCAATCCGGGAATGTCGTCGTCACGTACCAGCAGCAGGTCGACCGGCTCGCCCTCGCCAAAACAGAACAGCTTGTCGCGGCTTTGCCGGAAAGTGAGGCCGCAACGGGTGAGCAGCTCAAGCGCCGGCTCCGTGAGCCGGCCGGATTTCTGCATCGCGATGCGTAAACGGTCGCGCGTCTTCATGCCTTCGCCTTCTTCGCGGCCAGCGACTGCCGACGCGCCGCCCGTGCCGCCGCGGCCAGATACCCGCCGTTGCCCTGGTTGAGATAGCGCGCCACACGCCCGATGGTGGTGATGCTGACCGCGGTGCGCTCGTGGATTTCCCGGTAGGCGATGCCTTCCAGCAGATACGGCACCACCCGCCAGCGATCCACCAGCACCTCCATCTCGGCAGGTGTGCACAGGTCACCCAGGAAGGCACCCATCTCATCGGCGTTCTTCAAGGACAGCAAGGCCTCGCAAAGACTCAGCTTGGCCGACTCGACGGGTGTTTCGGGATCCAGCGACCGACGCTTCATAATGTACTAACGCGCTAACACGATGGATCGCATCATACACAGCGTCCGCCACCACCGCAAACCCCCGGAGGGAACCCTGGTAGGAGCCCGCTCGCGGGCGATGCTCCTGCTTTGATGGTTGGAAAGACCCAGAGCAAAAGCTTTGGAGGCTGGGGAGATTCAGAACAAGAGCATGGCCCGCAAGCGGGCTCCTACCCTTAGCCGAACCCCCAAAAAGGTCATTGGGGGATTTCGGCGGGCACGCCGGAAGAATCAAAAAAAAACCCCGCCGAGGCGGGGTTCTTGGCAGTCCGGCCCGGGCCGGAACGGCTCAGGCCGATTTCTTCTTCGGCGCGGCTTTCTTGGCGGCGGCCGGCTTGGTCACGGTCGGCTTGGCGCCGACGACAGCCGGCGACACGGTATGCGCACGGGTATTGCCGTAGCTGCCGCGATAAGTCTTGCCGCGACGGGTCTTGCGATCGCCCTTACCCATGGGAACTCCTTGATTCGTGGAATGAATGGTCGACCATTATAGCAGGTCGGGCTCTACCGCCATAGTCAGCCATGATTATGCCCGGCACAGCTTTTGGACTGGTCGAGGCATTCGCCCGGATCGACCTGCACGGTCACGTGCTGGATGTCGAAGCGTTCCAGCAACATCTGCTTGATCGCCTGCAGCGCCCGTGCGCTATCGGCCGGCTCATTCAGCTCGGCATGCAAGGTGGCCATGCGCGAACCCGAAGCCAGCTGCCACACATGCAGATGATGGATGTCGCGGATCGAGGCATCCGCTCCGCGCAGCGACACCTCGACTTCGGCGCTGTCCATGCCGTCGGGTACGCCTTCCAGCAGGATGTGGGCGGACAGCCGCAGCAATCGCCATGCGCTGTTCACGATCAGCAGCGCCACCAGCATCGACAGCACCGGATCGGCCCACAACCAACCGAACCAGCGAATGGCCAGCGCGGCCAGCACCGCCCCCAGCGAGCCGAGCAGATCGCCCAGCACATGCAGGCTGGCGCCAGCCAGATTGACGTCGTCGTGCGCATGTCCGTGCAGGATACGCAGCACCAGCAGGTTCACCAGCAGGCCGACGACCGCCACTATCAGCATCACGCCGGACAGGATGACGCCCGGATGCAGCAGGCGCGTCACCGCCTCGTAGACGATCCAGCCGACCAGCACGAACTGGCTCAGCGCGTTAACGAAACCGACCAGCACTTCGATACGGCCATAGCCATAACTGCGTCGCGCATCGGCCGGCCGGATCGCCATCCATGCGCCGACCAGTGCCAGCAGCAGCGCCAGCGCATCGACCATCATGTGGCCGGCGTCCGCGAGCAGGGCCAGCGAGCCTGACCATGCGCCGCCGATCACCTCCGCCACCATCATCGCGGTGGTCAGCACGAACGCGAACAGCAGCTTGCGGCTGCGCCCGCTACCGAGGCCGATATGTTCTCGCTCGTGCGTGTGGTCGTGCTGATGGGTGTGGGCGGTACTCATGCGTACATGCTAGGAACAGCGGCTGCCGTTACACAATCACCGGCCACCCGAGCATGCCGTTCAGTGCGCGCATTGCGGACCATGTACATGGTCATCCCGGTGGCGGCTGTCCCGGCGCAGGTTGACGAAATGCGCGCTGGCCAGCAGCAAACCGCCGCAGGTCACCATCACACTGTGCAGGATGACCGAATAGTTTTCGGCGAAGGTGACGCCGAGCAGCAGCAACACCAGTCCCGGGGCCGCCAGCAGCAACGGCAGCGGTTCCTGATGCCGGCGAAAGCCACGAACCAGGGCAAACAGCGCCAGCGTGCTGGCAAACAGCACGAAGCCACGCTCGAAGCGGTGGTCGGCCAGGAATTCCAGACCTACGAACGGCAACAGCACCAATACGAACGGCAGCAGCGCGCAGTGGATCGCGCACAGGAAAGACGCCACCGCTCCGACGCGATCGGCGATACGCCACCAGCGGGTTGTGTTTGCCTGCTCGGAATCCATCAGCTGCCCTGGCGTCACCGAATGGGTGACTCTTTGCCCGGTGCCGGTCATGTTACTTTATAACATTGACTGACGCCACCGTCGGAAACCGAGGGCTCACGCCTTGCGGCAGTGCTTGCAGGTGCCGTGCACTTCCAGCGTCTGCGCCTGCGGCCTGAAGCCCAGCGTCCTGGCCTGTGCCTCGATCAGCTCGGCCACCCGCTCATCGCAGACTTCCTGCGCACTGGAGCAGATATCGCAGATCAGGAACGGCACCTGATGCGCCTCGGTCGGGTGATGGCAGGAGACGAAGGCATTGATCGATTCCAGCTTGTGGATGAAACCGTTCTCCAGCAGAAAGTCCAGTGCCCGGTAGACCGTCGGGGGCGCAGCGTTGCCGTGCTTCTCACGCAGCTGGTCAAGCAGGTCGTATGCCTTGACCGGCTTGTGCGCGGCCGCGATCAGTTCCAGCACCTCCTTGCGCAGCGGGGTCAGGCGCAGGCCGCGTTCCTCGCTGGCATGTTCCACGGCACGCACGAACCCCTTGGCATCATGGTGATGCGGATGATGCGTGTGCGGGCTGTGTGCAGCGTCGTTGCTCAAGGGATCCACCTCTGCCGATGATCATACACCGCTGTTTTGTGTCGCCCCGGCATCGTGCCGATCCAGGAAGGCTCAAGACCGAAAGGAAGGCTCAAGATCGAAGCGGCGGCGGCCCGGCGCGCGGTTTGGGCCGGGGCCTGGCCAGTATCACGATCCAGCCGATGGGCCCCAGTACGAGCGCCCACACGATGCCTTCTGCCGTTCGACCGCGCCACCAGCCGAGCAGTGCGCCGACGGCGATGAACAGCAGGTTCCACCAGAAGATGGCGGCCCACGGCAGCATATTCAACAGGTTGACGAAGATGCGCCAGAACGCGCCCGGCGCGTCGGGGTCGACGCCCTGGGTGGCCCTGGCGAGCAGTTCGTCCATGCCGATGTCAGTGCGTCATCGACATGACGGGACGATCAATCCTGCACCATGGCGACCGCGTCGCCGATGCGCTTGAGCGCCTCGGCGCGACCGGCCAGATAGATCGTGTGCTCGATGGACGGCGACACCTGCGTGCCGGTCATCGCCACCCGCAGCGGCTGGGCGATCTTGCCCATGCCGAGTTCCAGCTTCGCGGCAACCTGCTCGATCACCCGATGGATGGCCTCGGGCTTCCACTCGCAATCGGCCAGCAACGATCTGGCCGCGTCGAGCACCGCCGCCGCACTGTCGTTCTTCAAATGCTTGACGACCGCCTTGTCGTCCCACTCGGTGATCGGCCCGTACCAGATCTTCGCGCGCTCGGCCATTTCCTTCAGCGTGTGCACGCGATCGCGCAGCGCCACGATCACGTCGACCGGGGCCGGGCCGTGCGTGGTGTCGATGCCTGTACGTGCCAGATGCCATTCGAATTCCGCCGCCAGCGACTGCGGCTCGTCGGTCTTCAGATAATGCTGGTTGAGCCACGCCAGCTTCTCGGTATCGAAGCGCGAAGCCGCCTTGTTCACGTCGCTGATGTCGAACAGCGCGATCATCTGCTCGCGCGAGAAGATCTCCTGGTCGCCATGCGACCAGCCCAGCCGGACCAGATAATTCAGCAGCGCGTGCGGCACGAAGCCGTCGGCGCGGTAGTCCATCACGCTGACTGCGCTGGTGCGCTTGGACAGCTTCTTGCCTTCCTTGTCCAGGATCATCGGCAGGTGCGCGAATTCCGGCACCTTGGCACCCAGCGCGTGGTAGATGTTGATCTGCCGCGGCGTGTTGTTGACGTGGTCGTCGCCGCGGATCACCTCGGTGATGCCCATGTCGATGTCGTCGACCACCACCGCGAAGTTGTAGGTCGGCCAGCCATCGGAGCGGAAGATCACCAGATCGTCCAGCTCGGCGTTCGCCCATTCGATCCGGCCCTTCACCTTGTCGTCGAACACCACCGAGCCTTCGCTCGGATTGCGGAAACGGATCACGCGATCGGGATCGTCGCGCAAGGGCTCGTTGCGATCGCGGTAGTAGCCGTTGTAGCGCGGCTTCTCGCCCTTCGCCATCGCGGCCTCGCGCATCGCCTCGATCTCCTCCTTGCTCTCGTAGGCGTAATAGGCCTTGCCGGCGGCGACCAGCTCATCGGCCACCTGCTTATATCGCTGCAGCCGCTGGGTCTGGTAGAACGGGCCCTCGTCGGCATCGAGGCCGAGCCAGTGCATGGCGTCGATGATGGCCTTCACCGCCTCGTCGGTCGAACGCTCGCGGTCGGTATCCTCGATGCGCAGGATGAATTCGCCGCCGCGGCGTCGCGATTCAAGCCAGCAGTACAGTGCGGTGCGCGCACCGCCGATGTGCAGGAAACCGGTAGGGCTGGGGGCAAAGCGGGTACGGACGGTCATGGGAACTCAAAGAATGCGAAGCGAATCGATGGATTTTAGCCGATACCGGGACACAAACCTCTGCCGCGACCTGCATGCGCGCCGAAACATGCGCCGGGTGATCTTCGCCACGCTCATGCTGGGCGTTGCCCTGCCTGCGCTGGCCGACAACCCGGGCTACGACCGCCCCGGCTATGGATTCACGCCGGCCGTGCTTGGCCTCGGCGACATCACCGTCGAACAAGGACTGCCGGACTGGAATCGCGATCGGCAGGACGGCATCACCAGTTCGCAATACAGCGCCGACAGCCTGCTGCGCATCGGTGTCGGCGGCCCTCTGGAACTGCAGTTGGGCGGCGCGTCGTGGAACTCGCTGCGACAGAGCGGCGCCGGCAGTGACCTTCGCAGCCAGGGCCGTGGCGACACTGTGCTGGGAATGAAGCTGGCGCTGCCGTCCTCGAACCAGGCCTTCAGCTGGGGCTTGCTGGGCAGCGTGGAATTCACCGACGGTGCGAAAGCATTCCGCAGCACCAGGCGGCAATACCTGCTTGGGGCGCAGTTCAACCTGCAGGCGAGCGAGCACCACTCGCTGGGCCTTTATCTCCAGGACGTGCGCAGCGGCGGCGCCGACAGCAGCCTCCTTGCGGTCAGCGACAACTATGCGCTGAGCAAGACACTGACGCTGTATGCCGAAACCGCGTGGCTGCACGCGCCGGATCAGGGCAGCGGCACTTTGGCCGGTGCGGGGCTGGCATGGATGATCACTCCTCGTGTGCAATTCGATGCCGGCTTTGATCACCGGCTGGATGGAGCAGCGCCCGAATGGCAAACCAATCTCGGCGTTTCCGTCTACTTCGGACGCTGACAGCAACCGGCTGGCCGGCGGCGCCCGAAGCTCACTTGACGTGAATGGTGATCTTCTTCGACACCAGCGGCGGATCGAACGGCACATGGTTCTCGTCGCCGAGTTCCAGCTGCAACGTATGCGTGCCGGGTTTCAGGTCCAACGTGGTTTCGGTCTGGCCACCGCCGAAGTGAAGCTGGTTGTCGTCCTTCGGAATCGGCTGGCCGGCGGGCGGCAGCTTCTTCACGTCGACCAGAAGATGGTGGTGGCCCGTATGTTCCTTGGCGACGCCGGCGGGCGCCAAGCCCATGCCCTTGAGACCGAAACGTACGGTGAACTGCCGGCCCACGCTGGCGCCGTCGCTGGGCGAGATGATGTAGACCGCCGCGTCGCCGGGGGCCTTGGTCGTCGGCAGGGCCGGAGCTTCGGCAGCCGTCGCATTGCCGACCAGCCCCGTCAGGACAAGCGCAAGCAGGGTACGTTTCATCGTTGCTCTCCACGTTGACGTAAGACCAGTGTAAGCCGGCCTGCGCGGACTGCACACTGATGGAAAGGCCTGATCACCCTCTGTTTTCGTCATTTCCCGCGGTCTTTGACAATCGCATGGCTGATCAGGCGGAAATGCCCTGTCTTTCGCATGACACATCGCCGCGCAAAGGCGCCGGGTCCCGGATATCGCTTCGCGATTCCGGGATGACGAACCAAATCAGGGCACCCGGAACGGGTGACATCGTCACCGCGACGTCATCCACTCGCCACACCGGCGCAACGCCAACGGCCGAACCTGTGCCAAGCCAGCACAGGTATCGTCATGCGCATCGGCATCATCAGCGAAACCTATCCTCCGGAAATCAACGGTGTCGCACTGACGGTGCACAGCCTCGCCACCGGTCTGGCCGCCCGCGGCCATCAGGTGGATCTGATCCGGCCGCGCCAGCCGCAGCCACACCAGGACGAACCAGGCATCGAGGTGCTCAGCGTGCGCGGCGGCGCGCTGCCCCGCTATCCCGGCCTGCGTTTCGGCCTTCCCGCCGGCCGCACGCTGCGTCAGCACTGGCGGCAGCAGCGTCCCGATGCGATCTATGTCGCCACCGAGGGGCCGCTGGGCTGGTCGGCCGTGCGTACGGCGGCCAGACTGGGCATTCCGGTCAGCAGCGGCTTCCATACCCGTTTCGACAGCTACGCCGATCATTACGGCCTGGGCCTGCTCACGCCGCTGGTGCGCGGCTATCTGCGCCGTTTTCACCAGCGCGCCGCCGCCACCCTGGTGCCGACCGACGCCCTCGCACGCGAGCTGCACGCCATGGGTATCTGCAACGCTCGCCTGCTGCGCCGTGCGGTAGACACGCAACTGTTTCATCCGAACCGGCGCGATGACGATCTGCGCAGCGCCTGGGGCGTCGACGCGGCCACTCCGGTGGTGCTGTACGTAGGACGTATCGCACCGGAAAAGAACCTCGAACTGGCGGTGCAGGCGTTCCGCGCGATCCAGCAGCGTATGCCCAAGGCACGTTACGTCTGGGTCGGCGATGGCCCCGCACGCGCCGCACTGGAAGCTGCCAACCCGGACTTCATCTTTGCCGGCACGCAGCGCGACGAAGCCCTGGCGCGACACTACGCCAGCGCCGACCTGTTTCCGTTCCCCAGCCTCAGCGAAACCTTCGGCAACGTGATCCTCGAAGCGCTGGCCGCCGGCCTGCCGGTAGTGGCGTATGCCGAAGGTGCCGCGCGCGAACACCTGATCGACGGCGTCAACGGGTACTGCATCGAGGCGGGCAACGCAGCGGCCTTCATCGGCGCAGCCACCCGGCTGGCCAGCAACCCCGGCCTGATCCGGCACATGGGTCGTGCCGCCCACATCGGTGTTGCCGGGCTCTCTCCCGACGCAGTGATACGCGATTTCGAAATCCTGCTGCGCGAAATGGCCGAGGAGAATCATCATGAACACCTTGCCACCGCTGCACACGCCTGAGCTGTCGATCGGTTCGCCACGTCTCGCGCTGGACCGCCGCGTCTGCCTGGCGGCGAACCGCTGGGGCGCGCGCCGCGCCGTGGGCTCGTTCTTCGGCGCGATCAGCCGGCTCGGCGACGGCGTGTTCTGGTATGCACTGATGGCCGTGCTGGCGGTCGTAGGCGGTCGGCGCGGACTTGCCGCGGCCGCGCACATGGCCGTCACCGGACTCGTCGCGCTGATGCTGTATCGCAGGCTGAAGCATTGGACCCACCGACCGCGTCCGTTCCGGGCCTGCCCCGGCGTGGTCGCCCATGTGCCGGCGCTGGACGAGTTCAGCTTTCCGTCGGGGCACACCCTGCAGGCGGTGGGCTTCACCATCGTCGCGCTCGCATGGTATCCGCAACTCGCACCGTTGCTGCTCGGCTTCACCACCCTGGTGGCCGCCTCGCGGGTGGTTCTGGGACTGCATTATCCCAGCGATGTGCTCGCCGCGATCCTCATCGGCAGCGGGCTGGGCGTTTCGTCGCTGTGGCTGCTGTCGCTGGCGACCAGGCTCGCATGAACCGGCGCAGTCACTGGGCACCATTCGCGCAAGCCGTCACGAGCGCCTTTGCGGTCAGACAGATAGCCTAGTTGTCCACAGGCTTTACCGCCGACGTTCCACAATCGCTGTGGATTACTTCGCGCCGAACCGGCGAGCACTGCGCAAAATGTCGGCACGCCGTGCCAAGTACCTGTCGACAAAAGGTCTCAGCGACGTTGTCCACAGGCTTTCATCGGACACGTGCACAACCGCTGTGGATAAAAGCCGGGATCGCGTTCCCATTGCACGCCGCCTACCTGCAACCTCTCGATACCTGGCCACGGGAACCTCGACTGGCTTCAGTCTCGAACGTCAGACGAGCACTTGTCTGGTGCGCGCATGAAACCGATGAATCTCTTGCTCTGTCTTTGTGTCGATCATGTACACCGGCCGCCGGCCATTCGGGCACGGCAAACGTGGCGTCGTCCCGAAGAGGCGGCAGATAAGAGGACGTTCCCCGTAGACCTCACAACCATGCCGCCCCAGGTGCGGACAGCTCAGCTCGGCCAGCGCGCTCGCGTGTTCGGCCTCGGTCTTGACAGGCAGCCTCGCCATTTCTTCCGGCGACGCCGTCACCGGTCCGCAGCAGTCGTGACAACCGGCGATGCAGGTGAAAGACGGGATGCGCCGGCGCAATTCGTCGATTTTACGGTCGTTGCGAGTCATGGCACTTCCGTACGTTCGAGCCGGAAACGGTGGCGCATCCCTAGGGACGCGGGCGATCGAGGTTCCGGGTGATGTGCACGAGACCACGCAGGATGGCCAGCGGACCGGGCGGGCATCCGTTGACCACGGCATCGACGGGAATCACATCGCTGATCTGACCGCGCACGGCATAGTTGGCATTGAATATCCCACCACACGCCCCGCAGTCCCCCACCGCGAGCACCCACTTGGGGTCAGGCATCGCTTCATAGGTCTGCCTGAGCGCTTCTTCCATGTTGACCGACACCGGCCCGGTGACCAGCAATAGATCGGCATGCCGGGGGCTGGCGACGAACCGGATGCCTGCGCCTTCGAGGTTGTAGTACGGATTGCTCAGCGCGTGGATCTCGAGTTCGCAGCCATTGCAGGAGCCGGCGTCGACATGGCGTATACACAAGGCACGTCCGAACACGTCGTGCAGTTCGCGCTGGATGGCGGTCAGCTCAGTGTCCGAGTCAGGCGCCGGCAGAGGCTCGCTCAAACTGCCGACGCGGCGGATGCGTGAAAGGATATCGAACATGCCCGCTTACCCGTCGTGTCCGCTGTAGGAGAGATTGAATGACTTGTTGATGAGAGGGAAGTCGGGAACGATATTGCCCAGAAGCGCGACCTCGATCAGCGGCCAGTTCTGCCACGAAGGATCATGTGGATGGCATCGCCGGATACGGCCTTGCGGACCGGCTTCCAACGCCACCATCACCGGGCCGCGCCACCCTTCGATCAGACCGAGTCCCAGCTGGCCGGCCGGCGCCGGCGGAACTGCAACGCAGAGGTCGCCATGCGGCAGCGTGTCCAGCAATTGCCGGCACAGCCGCAGCGACTCCAGCGTTTCGTCGAAACGCACCTGCACGCGCGCCGCCACATCCCCTTCCGCGCGCGTCGCCAGCACGGGCGCCAACTTGCCGTAAGGCGCCCATGGCTGGTCGACGCGAAGATCGCGAGCGATGCCCGATGCGCGCGCGGCCAGGCCGATGGCTCCCAGTGCCCGGGCCTGCTCGGGCGTCAGCCGGCCGGCACCGAGAAAACGATCCTGCAGGCCTTCGTGATTGGCGTAGATGGAACGCAGTTCATGCACGGCCCGTTCGAGCATCGCGATTTCGTCGAGCAGGACCGGTATCGCCCGCACCGACAGATCGCAGGCCACTCCCCCGGGCACCACGAAATCGAACAGGTAACGCTGGCCGAACACTTCCTCGTTGTGGCGCAGCAGTTGCTCCTTCAAGCTCGAGAACTGCGTCAGCCCGAAACCGAAGCCGGCGTCGTTGCCGATCGCGCCGAGATCGCCCAGATGATTGGCGATGCGTTCGCGTTCCAGCGCCAGGGCGCGCAACGCAGCGGCACGCGGCGACAAGCTGGTGGCAGTGATGGATTCGAGCGCGGCGCAATAAGCCCAGCCGAAGGCTACCGTCGAATCCCCGCTGAGCCGTGCCGCCAGGCGATGGCCGTCGTGTTGGCCGAAGCTCTCAAAACGCTTGGCGACACCTTTGTGCGTGTAGCCCAGACGTTCCTCCAGGCGAAGCACCTTCTCGCCCACCACAGAGACATGGAAACGCCCCGGCTCGATGGCGCCCGCATGGACGGGTCCCACCGCCACCACGTGTACGCCTTCGCCGGTGACCGGCACGAATGGATACGGTGCGCTGACTAGCGGATAGGTCTGCACCGAACCGACGTCACGGCGCAGAGGAAACACGTCGTCCGGCCAGCCGCCATGGCGCAACCATGGACGCGCGTCGCCGCCTTCGGCACGGATGCCGAGCAGGTCGTGGACCGCACGCTGCATGCGGTCGGCCACCGGGAAAGCCGGTGTCAGGGAGGGGTATATCGCACTCTCGGCGGGCATCGCGTGTTCGATCACGACAACGCGATCGGGCAACAGGTAGGCCGCGCGGATGCGAAAGCACCGGTCGACATCGCGATCGTCGCTGCCCCATAACGACAGCAGGCTGGCGCCCGCCTCGTGCAGCGCGTCAGCCGCGCCGGTCCAGCGGCTGGCGTCGGCCAGCACGCGGCAGACCGCCGCGTTGGAACGCAGCGCCACGCTTTCAGAGTCGAGGAAGTCCGGCCACATATGATTCATCCGATCAGGTGTGCCGCCACGCGATACCATTCGGCGAGTGCGGGTGGCATGTACACGCCGAGCATCAGCACGATCGACAGATGGACGAACACCGGCACCAGCGCAGGCGAATGAGGCAGCGGCCGCGCGTCGGTCTCGCCGAACACCATCGGCTGCAGGTGGCCGAAGATCGCGGCGAACGCCACACCCAGGGCGGCCAGCAGGACCGGCGTGGCCCATGGATAATCGCGCATCGCCGTGGTCAGGATAAGGTACTCGCTGGTGAACACGCCGAACGGTGGCATGCCGAGTATCGCCAGCGATCCCAGCATCAGCCCCCAGCCCACGCTGGGGCTGACCACCAGCAGACCGCGAATGCCCGCGATACGCTGCGTGCCCGCGATCTGCGAGGCGTGGCCGGCGGCGAAAAAGATCGCCGACTTGGTCAGCGAGTGCACGGTCATGTGGAGTAGCGCCGCGAAGTTCGCCAGCGGACCGCCCATGCCGAACGCGAACGTGATGATGCCCATGTGCTCGATAGAGGAATAGCCGAACAGACGCTTGATGTCGCGCTGGCGCCACAGGAAAAACGCGGCCAGCAACGTGGAGAACAGGCCGAAACCCATCAGCATGCGTCCGGGCACCGCCGAATGCATCGCGCCCAGGGCGAGAATCTTGCAGCGAACCACTGCGTACATCGCCACGTTGAGCAGCAGCCCCGACAACACAGCCGAAACCGGCGTGGGGCCCTCGGCATGGGCATCGGGCAGCCAGTTGTGCAAGGGCGCGAGACCCACCTTGGTGCCGTAGCCGACCAGCAGAAACACGAAAGCCAGTCCGATCACGGTGGGATCGAGCTGCCCCTTCACGGCATTGAGATGCGTCCACAGCAGGGCGCTCATCCCCGCCCCGCCCAGCACATGCTCGGCCGCGAAATACAGCAGGATGGTGCCGAACAAGGCCAGTGCGATACCGACGCCGCACAGGATGAAGTACTTCCACGCCGCCTCGATGCTGGCGCGGGTGCGGTACAGCGACACCAGCAGCACGGTCGACAGCGTCGCCGCTTCCATCGCGACCCACAGCAGCCCCATGTTGTTGGTCGACAGCGCCACCAGCATCGCGGTCATGAACAGCTGGTACATGCTGTGATACAGCCGCAGGCGGCGCGCGTTGAGGCGGCCGTGATCCTCCTCGATGCGCATGTACGGCCGCGAGAACACCGCCGTGGTGAAACCCACCAGCGCGGTCAGCGCGATCAGGAACACATTGAACGGGTCGACGAAGAACTGCTCGCGGGCCACCGTCATCGGCCCTGCGCCGATGATACGCAGGACCAGGGCGGCGGCGGCGATCAGCGTGGCGAAGCTGATGACGACATTGAGTTCCGCGGCGCGCTGCTGCGCGCCGACGAGCGCCAGCAGGATGGCGCCAACCGCCGGGATAGCCAGTACCAGCACGAGCTCCACGTCAGTCCTCCTTGAGTGCTTCGAGCTGATGCAGATCGAGGCTGTCGAACTGCTCGCGGATCTGGAAGAAGAAGATGCCGAAAATGAACACGCCGATCAGCAGGTCCAGCGCGATGCCCAGTTCGATCACCATCGGCATGCCATAGGTCGTGCTGGTGGCGGCGAAGAACAAGCCGTTTTCCATCGCCAGGAAACCGATCACCTGGGTGACCGCCTTGTGCCGGGCGATCATCATCAGGAAGGCCAGTAGTATGACCGCCATGGCGATGCCCAGGGTCTGGCGGGTCACCGTGGTGGCCAGCGAACTGATCGGCTGGGCCAGCCCGAACGCGAAAATCACCAGGCCCAGCCCCACCAGCATCAGGGTCGGAATGTTCACCAGCGGATCGCTGTCGCCCTCGATACCCAGGCGGCGCATGAGCCGCATCAGGATCCACGGCATCAGCCAGACCTTTTCCACCAGGGTCAGCGCGGCGGAGTAATACAGGTCCGGCAGATGCGCACTGATCGCCACCAGCAGCGTCGATGCGGTCAGCACCGCGCCCTGCCACGCCAGCAGCACGATGAGTCGGCGCGTGCGCCGCTGCGCCAACATGCCGAACGAGATCATCAGCAGGCCGGCGGCGAGGACGTGCAGGAACTGATTGGCGAGAGTCAGCGTAGGCATGATTCAGGACTGCAACAGCAGATGGACGAGCAGTCCCAGCACGGCCAGCAGGAACGCCATGCTCAGGAATTCCGGCGCGCGGAAGATGCGCAACTTGGCGGAAACCGTCTCGATCACCGCCAGCACCGCGCCGGCGACGACCAGCTTGAGCACCAGCCATGCAACGGCGAACAGCAACGCCAGCGGCCCGTTCGCATGCAGCGCGATACCCCACGGCACAAACAGCGCGAAGCCGATGCAGGCGTAATTGAACAGCTTCAGCCAGGACGCCCATTCCATGAGTGCCAGGTGACGCGCCGAATATTCGAGCAGCATCGCCTCGTGGATCATGGTCACTTCGAGATGCGTCGCCGGATTGTCGATCGGGATGCGGCCGTTCTCCGCCAGCATCACCATCACGAAAGCCACACCGGCGAAGGCCAGACTCGGGTGCAGCGCCAGCCCCCTGGCGTTCAAGGTACCTTCCACCACCGTCGGCAGCGCCGTGCTGCCGAACATCAGGAAGGCGTTGAAAAGCACCATCAGCAACGCCGGCTCGGCGAGAAAGCCGATCATCATCTCGCGCCGCGCGCCCATGCTGCCGAACACCGTGCCGATATCCATCGCCGCCAGCGCCATGAACACGCGCGCCGTCGCAAACAGGCCGACCAGGGCGATTGCATCGGCCACGCGCGCCATCGGCAGGTCCGTGGTCACCGAAGGAATGATCGCCGCCGCCATGGCCATCGTGCCGAACACGACGTAGGGCGTGGCGCGGAACAAGGGCGAGGCGTACGTGGCCAGTGCCGCGTCCTTGCGGAACAACTTGCGCAAGGTGCGATAGGGCTGCAGCAAAGGAGGTGCCGACCGATTCTGCAGCCAGGCCCGGCATTGCGCGACCCAGCCCGCCAGCACGGGCGCCAGCGCAACGGCAAGCGCCGCGCCACCCAACTGGCTGAAGATCGCGAGCGCATTCACAGGACGAATACCAGCAAGACCAGCAAGGTAAGAAAGCTGTACATCAAATAGACGGCCAGACGGCCACGCTGCAGCACGGAGACCGCATCGGCCAGCCAGCCGACGGCGCGGGCCAGCGGCAGATAAAGCCCGTGCCAGCATCGGTCGTCGATCTGGATGCGGTAGCGCGGGGCGCGGTCGTCCGGCGCAGGCAGTTCGCGCTCGATGCGAAAGAACGGCCCGAACATGTGCCGGATCGGCTGGCCGAACCCTTCGGCGGTGTCCTGCATGCGCGGAGTCAGCGCGGGGTAGCCGCAATTCCACGGCGGCGTGCGGCGCACACGGCCGTGATACATCCGCCGCACCAGCACGAACATCACCGCGATCGTGCCGGCCATGCCGAGCAGCAGCCACAGGCCGCTGTAGGAAGCCTGCGCCCGCGCCACCGGGGCGATCCACCACAGCGCCGGCCCGCGCCGGATCACCGTACCCACCAGCACCTGCGTCACGGCGGCAATGGCATTCAGCGCGACTTGCGGAAACACGCCGATCAGGATGCAGCCCAACGCCAGCCAGGCCAGCCCCAGCCGTTCGAGCCAGCCGGCATCGTGCGCCTGCATCAACGACGGTTCGCGCGGCTGGCCCAGAAAGATCACGCCGTAGAACTTGACCATCACGTAGCCGGCCAGCGCGGCGGTCAACGCCACCACGGCGGCTCCTACCGGCACGATCATGTTGACGAACGCGTGCGGAATGGACGGTGTCGACAAGAACGCCTGCAGCAGCAGCCACTCGGACACGAAACCGTTGAGCGGCGGCAACCCGGCGAGTGCCAGGGTGCCGATCAAGGCCAGGGTGGCGACCCAGGGCATCCGGCGGATCAGGCCGCCCAATTTGCCCAGGCTGCGCTCATGGGTGGCGTGCAGCACGGAGCCGGTGGCGAGAAAGAGCAGGCTCTTGAACAGCGCGTGATTCAATGCATGCAGCAATGCCGCCGCCAGCGCCAGCGCCGCCAGCAGACGCATACCGAATGCATAGCTCAACAAGGCCAGGCCGATGGCGGCGGCGATCAAGCCAATGTTCTCGATCGAGGAATAGGCAAGCAGCCGCTTCATGTCGGTCTGCACGGCGGCGAACACCGCGCCGAACAGCGCCGTGCCCAACCCCAGCACCAGGGTCAGCATGCCCCACCACCACGGGCCGCCGTGGAGCAGATCGAAACTGATGCGCAGCAGGCCATAGATCGCCACCTTCAGCATCAGGCCGCTCATCATGGCGGACACCGGCGATGGCGCGGCCGGATGCGCTTCCGGCAGCCATACGTGCAAAGGCACCAGCCCCGCCTTGGCGCCGAAACCGAACAACGCCAGCCCGAACGCCACGCCGGCCCACACCGGGGAAAGCGTGGCGCCGCGCATCGCATCGAACGTCATCAGCCAGCTGCCGCCTTGCAACACGCCGAAGCACAGCAGCAGCGCCAGCGCCCCCACGTGCGCCATCAGCAGATACAGAAAGCCGGCCCGCTGGATCTCGGGGATGCGGTGCTGCGTGGTCACCAGGAAATACGAGCTGAGCGCCATCGTCTCCCAGGCCACCATGAACAGGTAGGCGTCGTCGGCCAGGATGACCATCGCCATGCTGGCCAGAAACGTGTGGTATTGCAGGCACAGCAGGCCCGGCGAGGTCCCTTCGCCCGCGCGGAAATAGCCGGCCGCGAACACCGAAATGCCGGCGCCGACGCTGCCTAGCAGCAACAGGAAAAAGCCGGAGAGCGCATCGAGCCGGACGTGGAACGGCAAGTCCGGCAATCCGAGCGGCAGGACCACCTGCTCCACCACGAAGCCGTCGGTGAGGGCGGAAAAACCCACCGCGGCGATGCCCAGGGCAACCAGTGCGCCCAGCGGGAACAAGGTGTATGCCACCCAGGCCATACGGTGCGAGCGCACCAACCCCGCGAGGCCCAGCACCAGCCACACAGCCACCAGGCCGAGCAGGACCGTCATATGTGAAAGAACGAAAAACAGGTTCACCCCCGGCGCTCCACCACTTCGCCCGCCACCGCGCCGACCGAAATAGCGGGAGCTGACGAAAGACCGGCAGGTGTGTCATTCATGATAATGTGATTACCATTGGAAACATCTTCAGTGTAAGACTGATGGAACTCGAATGTCACTAGAAAGTCGTGCCGCAAATCGGGCCAGCCGTGGTGGCCCGACGGGCTTCACCAACAAAGAAGTGAGCCCTTCGGAGGCGAAAGCCCATGACCACACTCGATAAGATGGTGGAAGCGGGCAAGAAACAGCCCGCGAAGGCCGCCCTGGCGGAGTTCGGCGCAACCGGCGCTCGCGGCTCCAGCGTCGCCAAGCGCACGGTAAAAAAACCCCTTGCGTCGGCCAGGACGGCGGCGACGGCCCTGAGTCCCGAACAGATCGCCTTTCTCGGCGAGCATGCCGCTCATCACAAGGCCACGTTGGCGAAGGCGTTCGTGCAGGTTCTGTTCTGGCCGACGCTGCCGGATGCGTGGTCACGTCTCACCAGCAGCTGTACGGCGCTGGTCGCGTTGCGTACGGAAATGTTCTCGACCGGAGCGACACCGGTTGCCCGATCCTGGGTACAGGATGTGGCGCCCCAGTTGAGCCTCCCTTTCAGCCGTGACGCGAGCGCCGAGGAGAGCACGCTGGCGACCTTGATCACACGGCTGCCGGTGCGCTTCATCGCCGCGGTGGTGGAACCCGATCGCGAAAAAAGCGTGGCGCCTGAGCCTGCCCTGTATCGGCGATCCCTTTCCGGGTGCCTGTCAGCCTATGAAATGTTTTTGAAGGATGCCCGTGAACGCGCACGCGGCGTCCTGATCGCGGCTCCCCGCGAGAAGGATCAGGGCAAAAACCTGCTCGAGGCCTTCAAGGACACACGGGACCGTCTAGGCGACAGTTCCAGCCTCGCCGACTTCGAATTGCGGCTCTGGTCGGAGCCCAGGCTTCCGCTACCGCTGGAAATCGCCAACCTGGCCGCGGCCGCGATCAGCCGCTACCTTGAAGTGCCCAGCCACGCCAATCCCATCTTCGACGCCGTAGCCTCCAAACTGGTGAACCCGCACTCAAGCCTGGAGTCGCGCAAGCGCCGCTGAGGGTGACGAACATGATGTCCGATACTTTCTCCCTTCGACGCGGACTTTTATCGCCCGTTCAAGAGCGGCGAAGGAAAGCCTGCGCACATGAATGGTCTTTTCCAACCGTGGAAGTCGCTTCCAGTGAAAATTGAATCCAAACGCATGCCCATAGAAAGCCGGACCGCCCGCCTGACCATCCTGATCGACCCCAGGAAGAAGGCGGTATTCGAACGCTTGTGCGCCGGAGAAGATGCGACGTCGTCGCAGGTCGTACGCCGGCTGATCCGTGAATACATCGAACGCAGGCTGGGACGTCCGTGGCATCCGGAGGACGACCCCGAAGAAAAGGCGGCACCGGGAACCACCCAGAGCCGCCCACGCTGATTTGGCCGGCCCCGCGCCGATCTTCACCACCGCAAGATCCGGGCGGGTCAGGTTCACCGAATCAACACCTGGTCGCCGTCGCCCAATTGCACCGACCAGGCGCGCACGGAGTGCTCGGGCGCCTCGATGCATTCGCCGCTGCGCAGGTCGAAATGCTGTTTGTGGATCGGCGAAGCAACCACGACGCGCTCACCCAGGCTGCCGATCAGCCCGCGCGAAAGTACCGCTGCATTTGCAATGGGATCGAAGTTGTCGATCGCGTAGAGGTCGCGCTGGCCGATCCGGAACACCGCCACCTGCTCGCCGTGGACAAGCGCACACACTCCGGTGTCGGGCACGATGTCCGCGAGCGAGCATACCCGCACCCAGCCTTGCTTCGCTGCACCGTAACTCATGCTTCACTCCATCTCGACCGTCATTGGAATGCGTCCCAGGCGAGTGCGTTTCTCCTCGACCGTGGCCGGCCGGATCTGCTCGCGCTCAGGTACGAATGCGACGTTGCCGTCGGCCGCGTCGCTGTTAATGAAGTGATGGAACCGGCGGCGTGTCTGCGGGTCGCTGACCGCCTTTTTCCATTCGCATTCGTAGCTGTCCACCACCTGCTGCATTTCCGCCTCCAGTTCTGCGGCGATCCCCAGCGTGTCGTGCACGATCACGTCCTTGAGGTAATCCATGCCGCCCTCGAGGTTGTCGCGCCATACGCTGGTGCGCTGCAGACGATCGGCGGTGCGGATGTAGAACATCAGGAAGCGGTCGATGTACCTGATCAGGGTGGGCGTATCCAGGTCCACGGCCAGCAGCTCGGCATGGCGCGGCTTCATGCCGCCGTTGCCGCAGACGTAGAGATTCCAGCCCTTCTCGGTGGCGATCACGCCGACGTCCTTGCTTTGCGCCTCCGCGCATTCGCGGGTGCAGCCGGACACCGCGAACTTCAACTTGTGCGGCGAGCGCAGGCCTTTGTAGCGGTGATCCAGGTCGACCGCCGCGCCTACCGAATCCTGCACGCCATAGCGGCACCAGGTGGAGCCCACGCAGGATTTCACGGTACGCACCGATTTGCCGTACGCATGACCCGATTCGAAACCGGCCGCGATCAATTCCTCCCATATCAATGGAAGCTGTTCCAGCCGCGCGCCGAACATGTCCACCCGCTGGCCGCCGGTGATCTTGGTGTACAAGCCGTACTTCCTGGCGATCTGGCCCACCGCGATCAGGCCGTCCGGAGTCACTTCGCCGGCGGGCATGCGCGGGACCACGGAATAGCTGCCGTCCTTCTGGATGTTCGCCAGGAAATAGTCGTTCGAATCCTGCAGCGAGGCATGCTCCGCCTGCAGCACGAACTCGTTCCAGCACGACGCGAAGATGCTCGCCGCCACGGGCTTGCAGATGTCGCAGCCCAGACCGCTACCGTGGCGCGCCAGCAGTTCGCCGAAGTGGCGGATGCGCCCTACCCTGACCAGGTGATAGAGCTCCTGCCGCGTATGGGCGAAGTGCTCGCACAGATGGTTGTTCACCGCCAGGCCCTGGCGCTTCATCTCCGACTTCATAATCTGCGTGACCAGCGGCACGCAGCCGCCGCAGCTGGTACCGGCCCTGGTCGCCGTTTTCAGCGCACCGATCGAGGTGGCGCCGGCGCCTACCGCCTCGCACAGCTGGCTCTTGGAGACATTGTTGCACGAGCATATCTGCGCCGAAGCGGGCAAGGCATCGACGCCCAGGCCCGGTCTGGGCTTGCCATCCGAAGATGGCAGGATCAGGAACTCCGGCGCTTCGGGCAACTCGATGCCGTTGAGCATCATCTGCAACAGCGTGCCGTATTCGGCGGCGTCGCCGACCAGCACGCCGCCCAGCAGCTGCTTGCCGTCCCCGGACACCACCAGCTTCTTGTAGACCTGGCGGCGCTCGTCGCTGAACTGGTAGACGCGGCTGCCAGGCGTGTCGCCGTGGGCGTCGCCGATGCTCGCCACGTCCACGCCCATCAGCTTGAGCTTGGTGGACATGTCGGCGCCCGAAAACTCGGAAAGCCTGGACGTCTGTTTGCGCTCGAGCAGTGCGCCGAGATGGGCCGCCACGATGCGCGCCATCTCGTAGCCCGGCGCTACCAGGCCGAAGATCTTGCCGCGCCACAGTGCGCACTCGCCGATCGCATAGACATCCCAGTCGCGGGTGCGGCAGTAGTTGTCGATGCGGATGCCGCCGCGCTCGCCCACACCCAGTTCGCTCTGCCGGGCCAGTTCGTCGCGCGGACGGATGCCCGCGGAGAACACGATGAGATCCGCCTCAAGGTGATCGCCATCGGCGAATTTCATGCGATGGCGCGCAGCCTCGCCGTCGACGATTTCCAGCGTGTTCTTCTGCGTGTGCACGACGACGCCGAGCTCTTCGATCTTCCGCCGCAGCATGCGGCCGCCGCCGTCATCGACCTGCACCGTCATCAACCGGGGCGCAAATTCGACCACGTGCGTTTCCAGCCCCAGGTCGTGCAGCGCCTTGGCGCATTCCAGGCCCAGCAAGCCACCGCCGACCACGACGCCGACTTTGGATTGCCTGCCCCATTGGGTCATCGCCTGCAGATCCTCGATCGTCCGATAGACCAGGCAAGCGGGCCTGTCGTTGCCGGGGATGGCCGGCACGAAAGGCGTGGAGCCGGTAGCCAGCACCAGTTTGTCGTAGGGAATGATTTCGCCGTCGGCGCAGGTTATCTGCTTTAGCACGCGGTCGATGCGTGCGGCGCGGACATCGAGCCGCAGCTGCAGGCCCGGCTGCTCGAAGAACCCCGGCGTGACCAGCGAAAGGTCTTCCGCGGTCTTGCCGGCGAAGAATTCCGACAAGTGCACGCGATCATAAGCAGGCCGCGGTTCCTCGCAGAGTACGGTGATCTCCAGGTCCGCATGCCGGCTGGCCATCAGCTCCTCCAGCAGCTTGTGGCCCACCATGCCGTTGCCGATCACAACAAGCTTCATAGCTACCTCCCGTAGGTGCACCGGTTCAATCGACCGCCAGCGCGGCAGGCGCGGCATGCATGCCGCGCGCGCCGTGATGTTGCCGCAAGGCTTCCTGATAAAGCCGCTCTTCGCGCGCCACGTGCTCGCTGCTGAAGCGCACGGCCAGTGCACATAGCGAACCGACGATGACGAAGCCGCCAAGCAGCATGAAGGTGTGTTGCACCGAGCCGGTGCTCTTCAACACGAAGCCGGCCGCCACCGCGCCCACGTTGCCGCCCGCGCCGATGATGCCGGCCACCCCGCCCAGTGCCTGGCGATCGATGAACGGCACCAGCGCATAGGTGGCGCCGCATGCCATGTGGATGAAAAGGCCGAAGGTGAGCATGGCGACCACCGCCAGTCCGGCATTCTGCATGCCGGAGAACCACAGCAGGCCCAGCCCTTCGCCCAGCATCAGAATGCACAGCAGCCACGTGCGGGCGATCAACCCGCGCTTGCGCGCCACACGATCCGACACGATGCCGCCAAGCGCGCGCGCGAACAATGCCAGCAGGCCGAAGCTTCCCGCCGCCAGCCCCGCGCTGCGCAAGTTCATGCCGAAACGATCCACGTAATAGCTGGCGGCCACCCCATGCACGAAAAGCTCGATGCCGAAACAGCAGGCATAGGTCACGAACAACAGCCACACGCGGTAATTGCGCATCGCCAGGCGAAACACCGCCCAGCCACCGCGCTTGCCGTTGTCGGGAGTGATGCCGCGCGCGCGCAGTTCGCGATAGTCGCCTTGCGGACAGTCCTGGGTGAACCTCCAGTACAAGCCGCCCACGATCACCATCAACATGCCAGGCAGCAGCATCGCCACTCGCCAACTGCCGGCCTGCGACACCCCCAACGCCACCACCGCCACGCATATCCATGGCATCACCGACTGGGTGACCCCGCCGCCCGCATTGCCCCAGCCTGCGCTGGCCGCATTGGCGGTGCCCACCACGTTGGGGGCGAACATCACCGAGGTGTGGTACTGGGTGATCACGAAGCTGGCGCCGATCATGCCGATCGCCAGACGAAAGAACAGGAACGTCTGGTAGCTATGCGCGAAGGCGATACCGAACACCGGAATCGATCCCGCCAGCAGCAGCGCGGTATAGGTTCGCCGGGGGCCATACCGATCGCACATCGGGCCGATCAGCAGGCGCCCCAGCACCGTGACGGCAACGGCAGCGATATTGATGTTGGCCAGCTGATCGTTGCTCAAGCCAAATTCGCCTTTGATCAAAGGCATCAACGGCGCCAACGCGAACCACGCAAAAAAACAGACGAAGAAGCCCAGCCAGCTCAGATGGAATGCACGCATCTGCGGCGTGCGGAGATTGAACAGATCGATACGGGTGGCCTTGCCTTGCACGCACACCTCCAACACGCCTTGGTGGATCGCGAGACATGCCGGCTGCAGATAGTCCGCGCCGGTATCGCGACATGTTGCGCGGTGCAAGACACATGCCATGCCGGAGAACACTTGAAATACGGGCCTCCAGCGAAAGCGGCCCGTACGTGACGCACCCGTTTACGCTACGCAAGCGTTCAAGCAGGCCTGGGTTAGCACCATTGCGGTGCACAATAATGACTCCCCGCCTCTCAAAAAATCAGGAACCGGACGCGGGCGCACGACGTCGTCCCACGCTGTCGCGCACGTCCACATCGAACAGCAGTTCCAGTGCTTGCTCATGGTGCTTTCCGGAAAGCGTGTAGCGCAGTCCGTCCCGGCTGGGCAGCCGCGCCGCATGTGCGCGGACGGCCGCTTCGGGCAAGGCGATGCTCCAGGCGTCGGCCTGCCCCGACAGCGTGGGCGCGTCGCCCGAATCCAGGCGCAGCTCGCCGTGCACGACAAAGGCACCGGCGAATCGCGTCCGTGCTTCGACGACTTCGCCGCGCAACAATCTCGCCAACTCATCTTCGTCGATGCGGACCCGCAGATGCTGATTTTCGATTTGCCATTTCATGCGCGAATGCTCCGCGGCCTGAATCAAGGTGGCGGCGGATCGATGCGCGGTGGATGGCCATGCAGCAGACCGACCACCTCGACCATCGAGTCGCGCGCGCAATCCGCTGCACCCTCAGGCAGCACCACCCACGCACCCGCCTCGGCAAACGGCCGGATGCGGAAAGGCTGCTGCTGCGCGAGCACGCGTGCGTGCAGACGACCGTCGCGATCCTGGTGAAGCGTGGCGCGCAGAAAATGGCGCAGGCCGGGCTTGGGCTGCTGCGGCGTATCGAGCACGGCATGCAACGGCAGCTCCGCCGCCTGCCCGGCCATGGCGCGCAACATCGGCGAGACGAAGAAGCGTATCGCCGCCGCGACCGCCATCGGCGTACCCGGCATCGCGAAGATCAGCGGGCCAGCGACCAGTCGCGCGCACAGCAGCGGTTTGCCGGGGCGGATGGCCACACCGTGAAACAGCTGTTGCGCGCCCAGGCGATCGAGCGTTGCAGGCACGAAGTCGTGGCGCCCCATCGAAACCGCACCGGTGCTGATCACCAGATCGGCGCCGGCATCGACTGCCTGCCGCAGTGCATCGATGTAGGTCGCCGGCGTGTCGTCGACGGTCTCGCACAAGAGCACGTGCGCGCCCGCTGCGCGCAACGCGGCGACAAGATAAGGACCATTGGAATTGTGGATGCGGCCGGAGACAAGCGGCTGCGTGGCGTCGGCCTGCAATTCCTTGCCCGTGCCGACGATCGCGACGCGTGGACGGCGTACGACGTCGATCCGCCCTATGCCCAGCGCGGCGAGCAGCATCACATCCGCACTGTCGAGACGCGCACCGGCAGACAGCACCGGTGTGCCCGGCGCCACATCCGATCCGGCATAGCGGACGTTCTGACCGGGAGCGAGTGCCTGCAGCAGCCGAATGCGTGCCGGCGTGCCATCGGCGTGAGTCTCCAGCATGTGCGTGTTTTCCACGGCGACCACGCTGTTCAGGCCGGCGGGCAGCTGCGCGCCGGTCATGATTTCGCAACACTCGCCACCGCTTGCGCATGCACCGTCGCCTGCCGCCCGCGAACCGCTCACCGCATGCTCCGAGCCGGCGAGCAGCGGCTCGTCTGCCGCCAACGCATAACCGTCCATGGCCGCATGATCGAACGTCGGCAATGCGATCGGACTGTGCACAGCGCCGGCCGAGATCCGGCCGGCAGCGTCCGCCAGCAGGCAACTTTCGGCCGCTTGCGGCATAACCTGTTGCAGCAGGCGTTGCAGGGCTTGTGCGTAATCGATCATATGCGGCGGTTCCGCCTCATCGCGTGGCGCGATCGTGCGCCGCCGCCAAGGCGGCAAGTCCGCCGGACAGCGAATGGACCGCGGACATCCCCTGCCCGCGCAATGCCCGTGCCGCCACCCCGCTGCGACGACCCGAGGCGCATACCAGCAGCGTGGGCCGCCTGCGGAGTTCGGCGGCCAGCGCCGTGACCCGCGCGAAGGGCCATCGTTGCGAGGGTGCCGGCAGCGGTTGCGCATCGATCTCCGCCGGCTCCCGCAGATCCACCAGCGCATAACCGGCGGCGACGGCTTGGTCGAGACTGTCGAAGGCGATATCCACGTCATGCATGCTCTGCGCCAGGGTCAAGCCGCGATGCGCCGCCTCGGCGCAACCGCGGTGCATCGCGCAGCCCTTGGCGGCATCGATGGGCAGGCGTTGACTGCCGCCATCGAGCAGATTCACCAGCAGCAGCGCGTGATCGGGCGCACGCGGCAGATCGAGCAGGAGCCGCAGCGCTTCGACCGCCTGCATGCCGCCCAGCACGCCGGGCACCGGACCGAGCACGCCGGATTCGACGCAGGTGGCGACCGCGCCGGGCGCGGGCGGCTGCGGCCACAGGCAACGCAGACATGGCGCGCCGGGCTCCGCGGTGACGACCTGCAGCTGGCCTTCGTATTGATACACGCTGGCCAGGATCAACGGCGTACCGGTGAGGATGGACGCATCGTTGCTGAGATAGCGGCTGGCGATGTCGTCGGTACATTCCACGACCAGATCGTACTGCTCGAACACATCGACCACGTTCATGGCATGCAGCGGTTCGGCGTAGGTCCGTACGGCCACGGACGGGTTGAGCAAGGCGATGCGCCGTGCAGCCAGATCCACCTTGCGTTGGCCGATATCGCGCGCGTCGTACATGGTCTGGCGATGCAGATTGCTGGCGTCGAGGCGATCGCCATCGACGATCCCCAGCGTGCCTATACCTGCACCGGCGAGATAGCCGAGCACCGGACAGCCAAGGCCGCCGGCACCGATCACCAGCACGCGCGCCGCGGCGAGTTTCGCCTGGCCGGCTTCGCCCACTTCGCGCAAGCGGGTCTGACGCGAATAGTCCGGCACGAATGCCGTGAGCGAGCCGTGCTCGTGCTCGCGATGCGTGTGCGAACACGCCACCCAGGCGGTATCGCCGCCGATGTAATGTTCTTTTTTCCAGATCGGCAGCCGGTGCTTGATCTCGTCGATGACGTAGCGGCAGGCACGGAATGCCTCGTCGCGATGCGCCGACGACACGCCGATCCATACCGCGAGATCGCCGATGGCGAGACGGCCGGTGCGATGGACGCAACGCGCGGCGATGACACCGTGACGTGCGATGGCTTCGTCGATGATGCGTTCGCCCTCGGCCAGCGCCAGTTCGGCATAAGCCTCGTACTCGAGCCCGCCGACGGCACGCCCTTCGTTGCTGTCGCGCACCCACCCCTCGAACGCGCAGAAGCCGCCGCTGCCCGGATGCTGCAGCGATGCGCCCAGCCGTGCGGGATCGACCGCTTCGTCGGTGAGGCTGAACCGTTTCATCCGCCGGCCACCGGCGGAATGAACACTACGGCGTCGCCATCCCGCAGCGTCACGTCCCACTCGCTGAATCGCGCATTCACCGCCACCTTGAGCGCGTCGGCGGGCACGGTGAAACCATGGCGCGCGCACAGCTCGTCGTACAAGTCGCGCAACGACGTCGCCGAGGTGCCGAGTTGTTCGCCGCTGGTGCGGGCCTGTTCCCGCAGTTGTGCGTAGTAATGCAAGGTGACGTTGATCATGGCTGCGCCTCGATGCGGTGCTGCATTCGCTGGAACTCCTCCGGGGTGTTGATGTTGTCCAGTGCGTCGCCGGGCGCAGGCAGCAGCTTCGTGCGCGACTGCATGAGCGCCTTGCGCGGGCAGTGGCGGCCCTCGTCGACCTGCCGCTTGAGCAAGGCATGGCTGGACGGCTCCCACAAAGCGCACAACGGCTCGGGCATGGCATCGCAGCTACTGGCGAACGCGGTGGCGTCCCCGGCCGCATCGCGCGCATCCACCAGCCGCCGCAGCGTGGCCTCGTTCAACAGGGGCAGGTCGCAGGCGATCACCAGCCATGCGACATCGGGGTGCGTCGCCTGCGCCGAGAGAATGCCGGCTGCCGGACCGATCGCCTCGTAGCGGTCCACGATCTGCGCCAGTCCGGCGCGCAACGGATCGTCCCGCTGCTCCGCACGCACCGAGACAAAAGCTTGCGTTGTAACAGCTTCCAGCAAGCGCCAGGCACGCGTCAGCTGCGGCTCGCCGCCGTAGCAAACCCGCGCCTTGTCGCACCGCATGCGCCGGCTGGCACCGCCGGCAAGCAGCAGACCGAAAATGGGCGGCGCGCGCCGGGCGCTCATGCCGCCGCCTCGACCGCCGCATGGTCGATGTCCCGCTTGCCGCCGGTTTTCCTCATCAAGCGGATGTCGCCGATGACGATGTCGTGCGAGATCGCCTTGCACATGTCGTAGATCGCGAGCGCGGCGATGCTGGCGCCGGTCAGGGCCTCCATTTCCACACCGGTACGGCCCAGGCAGGACACCGTGCAGTCGATCAGCGCATGATCGCCATCCATCCGTATCGCGATATCGCATTTATCCAGGCTCAACGGATGACATAGCGGGATCAGCTGCGAGGTGGCCTTGGCGCCCATCACGCCGGCGATATGCGCCACCGTCAGCACGGCGCCCTTGGGCGTCACGTAACCGGCAGCATGCAGAGCCGCGGCGACGGCGGCGGGGAATGTCACCCGTGCACGCGCCTGCGCCACACGGTGCGTGACCGGTTTTGCGCCGACGTCCACCATGCGCGGCTGCTGTGCGTCATCTACGTGCGAGAGCATGTATCTAACCTCCGATATAGTGCATTTCGATTTTGCGGCGGGACGGCTTGCGCTGTTCGGCGCGCTCTTCGCTGTAGCGGTCGGCGCGCTGCAGCCACAGCTGGCGCAGCTGTCGGCGCAGCGCCTCGTCGCTGGCGCCGCCACGCAGCGGGCCGCGCAAGTCGGTGCCGTGGGTGGCGAACAGGCAGGTGTAAAGCATGCCTTCGGAGGACAGCCGCGCACGCGTGCAGTCGCCGCAGAACGGCGCGCTGACCGAGGCGATCACACCGATCTCGCCGGCACCGTCGCGAAAGCGGAACCGCGTGGCCACCTCCCCCGGGTATTGCGCGGGAACGGCTTCCAGCGGCCAGCGTGCATCGATCCGCTCGATCAATTCGCGCGCAGGCACCACGGCATCGGCGGCCCAGTCGTTGCGGTTGCCGACATCCATGTATTCGATGAAACGCAGCACGATGCCGCTGCCGCGGAAACGCTCGGCCAGATCGGTCGCGCCGTGTTCGTTGACCCCGCGCCGGATGACGGCGTTGAGCTTGATGCCGCGCGGAAAATCCGCCGCCTGCGCTGCCTCGATGCCCGCAAGCACTTCGTCCAGTGCACCGCGGCCGCCGCTCAGGCGATGGAACAGTACGGGATCCAGCGTATCCAGGCTGATCGTGATGCGATCGAGCCCGGCATCGCGCAGGCGGGCCGCCTGGCGGTCCAGCAGTACGCCGTTGGTAGTCATCGCCAGATCGGCGATGCCGTCGATACGGCGCAATCGTGCCACCAGTTCGGCGACATGCGGACGCAGCAGGGGCTCGCCACCGGTGAGGCGAAGCTTGCCGACGCCGAGTTGCGCCGCCAGCCGACACAGTCGCTCGATCTCGTCGAAGCTCAGCCGCTCGTCGTTGCCCAGAAAGCGGAAATGCTCGCCGTACATCGACTCGGGCATGCAGTACGGGCAGCGGAAATTGCAGCGATCCATCACCGAGACGCGCAGGTCGCGCAGCGCGCGGCCGCGTCGATCCAGCGGCGGCGCGTCGACGGTGCGCAGATCGACGATGGATTGAAGTGCGCTCATGTCACCACCGATGGAAAGCCACCATCGCGCCTGCAGGAGCGATGGTCTGGCCGGAGGGAATCTGCACGAAACCGTGCGTATGCGGCAGCGCGGAGAAATCCCCCGAGGTGCCCGTCGGCCATGGGCAGGCCATGGTTCGGCCCAGGCTGTCCTGGCGCAGCCGAACCGGTACAAAAAGCGTCAAGGCAGCGCTCGCGTCCAGCGCGCTTTCCAGGCAGACCTGCGGCGGCGGCGCCGGCACCAGTCCGATCGCCGACTGCAGTGCCGGCAACACATGACGGACAGCGCAGACCAGCGCGGATACGGGGTTGCCCGGCAACGCGAACACCACCTGTTCTTGCGGCCCCATGCCGCACCACATGGGTTTGCCGGGGCGTTGCGCGATCCCATGCAGCACCTGGCGCACGCCCAGCGCATCCAGCGCCGCGGGCACCACGTCGCGCGGGCCGACCGAGACGCCGCCGGAAAGCACCAATACTCGTCGAGTGCGCAGCAGCTCGGTCAGGACGGCGATGGTGGCGGGGAGATCGTCGCCCACACGGGCCAGCTGCACGTCATCGAAGCCGTGCGAACGCAATGTGGCGGCAAGCGCATGATCGTTGGAGCCGCGGATCTGCCCTTCGAGCAACGGCTGGCCGACGCCGGCCAGCTCGTCCCCGGTGGCGACGATGGTCACCGACGGCACGGTCGCCACCTCGACTTCGGCGATGCCGTTGGCTGCAAGTACCGCGATGCTGGGACCGTCGAGGCGCATGCCCGGCTCCAGCAGCGGAGCGTCCCTGCGGCAATCGGAGCCCCGCGGATGCACGAACTGTCCCGGCGCAGGGACGTGCCCTTCGGCGAGCACGCAGTACTTGCCGTCGTGGCGGATCTGCTCGACCGGGATCACCGTGTCGCAGCCGCGCGGCAGCATGGCGCCGGTGGCGACTTCCATGCACGCGGTGGAATCGTCCAGCGACTGCTGCGCCATCCCGGCAAGCTGCAGTCCGCTCCGCTCGAAACGGCGGCGGCTGCCATCGCCTATGGCTACGGCGATGCCGTCCATCATCACGCGGTCGAACGGCGGCTGATCGCGCTCGGCACGCACGGATTGGCGGAGCACGCGTCCGGCTGCCGCCTCCAGCGCCACGCGCTCGCTGCCGAACGCGGGCATGGCTGCGCGAATCAGCCGATCGGCATCGGCGACCGTGAGCAGCCGGCTCGTGGGCGGGCACCGTGAGGGCGGTGCGCCATCCCGACCGCCGTCGGCGCGCTCGAGGCATCCAGCACGGCGATCCTGACCGACATATCCCTCGATCGCGCCACCCAGCGGGCCGGCCGCCACCGGCAGCAGACCGTCGCCGGGCAGCGCCGACGGCAGAGAGCCTTGCGCCACGACACGGCCGCCATTCATCACCACCACGTGGCTGGCCAGTCGCAACACCTCATCGAGGGCGTGACTGACGTAGATCGTCGGCACGGCGAGCTCCGCGTGCCGTTGTTCCAGGCAATCAAGCAGTTCCTCGCGGGCCGAAGCGTCCAGCGCCGACAACGGCTCGTCGAGCAGCAACAGGACGGGGTCGGCGAGCAGCGCGCGCACCAAGGCCACGCGCTGGCGCTCGCCGCCGGACAAGTCGTTCGGCTTGCGCGCAAGCAGGCGATCGACGCCGAACTGCTCGACCAAGTACCGGCGATCGACCGCCCGGCGACGTGGCGAGCGCCGCTGGCCGTAATCGAGATTGCCCGCCACCGAGAGATGCGGAAACAGACTGGTCTCCTGGAACACATAACCGATGCCGCGTCTATGCGGCGGCACGAAACGCCGGCTCGCGCTGTCCTGCCACACGTTGCCGCCGAAATCGACGCGGCCTTCGACATCGCGGTCCAGCCCCGCGATGGCCCGCAGGCAACTGGTCTTGCCGGCGCCCGACGCACCGAACAACGCGGTGATGCCGTGCGGCGGCACGCCGAATGCCGCGTCCAGCGCGAAATTGCCGCGCACGCGCCGCAAGCGCACCTGCAGACCGGAGGCGGCATCAGTCATGCGCAGTCATCCGGTGCGGCCGCAACAGCTGCATGGCCAGCAACGCCACGAAGGAAAACGCCAGCAGGCACAGCGAGAGGGCATGCGCCTGCAGGTATTCGCCGGCCTCGACATGATCGTAGATGCGCATCGACAGCACGCGGGTGCGGCCGAACACGTTGCCGCCTATCATCAGCACCACACCGAACTCGCCGACGGTATGCGCGAAGCCGAGAACCATCGCGGTCACGAAGCCCGGCCAGGCCAGCGGCAACGCCACCGAAAAAAAACGGTCCAGCGGCCCTGCGCCAAGACTCGCCGCCACATCGAACGGTCGCTGGCCGATCGCCTCGAACGCATTCCTCAGTGGCTGCACCACGAATGGCAGCGAATACAGCATCGAGGCCAGCACCAGCCCGGCGAACGTGAATGGCAACGCACCCAGACCGAGTGCCGCCATCAGCCGACCGACCGCACCACGCTGCCCCAGCAGCAGCAGCAGGTAGAAGCCGAGCACCGTGGGCGGCAGCACCAGGGGCAGCGCGACCAGGGCGGCAACCGGCCGCCGCCACGCCGTACGCCCTCGCGCCAGCCACCATGCGAGCGGCGTGCCGAACATCAGCAGCAACGTCGTGACGGTCGCTGCCAGTCGCATGGTCAGGGCGAACGCTGCCCAGTCTTCGGCGGAAAGTTCGGTCATGGCGGCTCAATGCTCCGTCGCAGCAGCAGACAGGCCGAGGCCATAGCGGCCCAGCACGGCGCGCGCCTGTGCGCCTTGCACGTATCGCGCAAAGTCCCGGGCGAGCGCGTTGCTGGCGCCGCGCCGGGTCAGCACGAAACTCTGCAGCAGAGGTTGGTAGAGCGACTGCGGAACGACCGCGTAGCTGCCCCGCTTCGCCATCTGCGGATCGAGCGCGAGCGATTGCGCGACGATGCTGACCTGGGCGTCGCCGCTGACGGCGAACTGCGCGGCTTGCGCGATGTTGTCGCCATAGACCAGCCGTGGCTGCAACGCTTCCCACAGCTTGGCCGAGCGCAGCGCCTGTTCGGCACGCTGTCCGTACGGCGCGTGCTGCGGATTGGCGATGGCGATGTGCCGGAAGAACGGCTTGAGCAAATCCGTCACGGTCAACTTGCTCGCATCGACGCTGGCGCTCCAGATCACGATGTGTCCCATGGCGTAGGGCACCGGGTCGCCGCCGGCGGCACGAGCCGCCACCAGTTGTCTCGGGTAGTCGCTGTCGGCGGAGAAGAACAGCTCGAACGGCGCGCCCTGCTCGATCTGCGTGAACAATTTGCCGGAGGAGCCATAGGTCACGTGGATGCTGTCCTTCGGATGCTCGCGGCAATAGGCAGCAATGACGTCATCCAGCGCGAAGCGCAGGTCGGCGGCGGCGGCCACCGTCATTTCCCGAGGCGGCTCGGTCTGGCTCGCGTGCGCGGCGAGCGTGCAGGCCATGGCAAGCAGGCAGCCGAGCCGGTGGCGGCGACTCATACGGGCTCCGCGCCGAACCACGACAGGCGCTGCGCAAGCGCGGCGACGTCGCCGAGGATCAGCAAGGCCGGCGAGTGCACGGCGTGCCGTGCGGCGCTCGCGACCAGGTCGGCCAGTGTTCCGGTGATCACGCGCTGATCCGCGCGCGAACCATTTTCGATCAGTGCGAACGGCGTTTCCGGTGCGCGGCCATGCGCCATCAAACCGGTCTGCAAGGTTTCCAGTTCGCCGACGCCCATGTAGACCGCCAGCGTCTGGCGCTCCTGCGCCATCGCGGCCCAGTCCAGCGCATCCAGCGAATCGCGGCAGTGCGCCGTCACCAATCGCACCGCCTGTGCGTGCCGGCGATGCGTCAGGGGAATGCCGGCGTACGCGGCGCACGCCAGCGCCGCGGTGATGCCCGGCACCACTTCGTAGGCGATCCCGTGCCGGCGAAGAAATTCGAGTTCCTCGCCGCCGCGGCCGAACACGAAGGGGTCGCCGCCTTTCAGGCGCACCACCCGCTTGCCGCTTCGCGCATGCTCGAGCATCAGCCGGTGAATGTCGTCCTGCACGGTGTGATGACGACCGGCCTCTTTGCCCACCGCGATGCGTACGGCATCGCGGCGCGCCAGTTCGAGCACCTCGGCGCTGACCAGGCGGTCATGCAGGATCACGTCGGCCTCGTTCAAGGCGCGCAGGCCGCGCAGCGTGAGCAGGCCCGGATCGCCGGGGCCGGCGCCCACCAGCACCACCGAACCGACGGTCATCTGCGGCGGCTCGGCGAGCGCCTGTGCCGTCGCCTGCTCGGCCTGTCCGGATCGGCCCCGACGCAGGAGCGCTGCCACCGGCCCGGTGAACAAGGCTCCGTAGAAGCGCCGCCTTCCGGCAAGATCGGGATGGCGCGCCCGGATGCGCTCGCGCCAGCGCGCAGCAAGGGCGGCCAGCAAGCCCAGCGACGGGTCGAGCAACGCTTCCAGCCGTTCGCGAATCAGGCGCGCCAGCATCGGCGCCGCGCCACCGCTGGAAATGGCGATGGTGAGCGGCGCACGATCGACCACGGCCGGCACATGGAAACTCGACAACGTCGCGTCGTCGACGACGTTCACGAAGATCCGCCGTTGTTCCGCGAGCATCGCCAGGCGCCGATTGAGCGCCTGATCGGAGGTGGCGGCCACCAGCAGCCAGACCGCGTCCAGCCAGTTCACCTCGAACTCGTCCGGCCGCAGCTCGATCCGCCCCTGCGCCGCCAGGTTCCGCAGCGCAGGCGTCGACGCGGCCGCAGCCACGATCACCTGCGCGCCGGCTGCCAGCAGCGGGGCGACCTTGCGTTCGGCCACCACGCCGCCACCGACCACCAGAACGCGGCGGCCATCGAGATTGGCGAACAGCGGATAGAGCTTCATGGCTTCGCCGCCTTCATCGATGCATCGGCGATGCCGGTGAGTCCATGGATGACATCACGACTGCGTAACGCGTGTGCCGACGCTGCGGTTACGGATTGCTTGCTACGATGCCTGCACGGCACAGCCTTTGTGCGCCCGTCCGCCTCGACCGAAACGTTTCGATGCCCAAGCCTGTTGAAGTTATGCCTGCTGAAATCGGCTCCAGCCTCCGCGGCCGCCGCATTGCGGTGCCCGAGTCGCGCGAGCTCGATGTGTTCGCCGCGCTGCTCGAACGTCGCGGCGCCGAAGTGTTGCGTTGCCCGCTGGTCGATATCCGCGATGCGCCGGATCCGGCGCCGGTACTGGACTGGCTGCGCCGTTTCTGCGCGGAAGGCTGCGACGACCTGATCCTGTTCACCGGCGAAGGCTTGCGCCGCCTGCTCGATGCGCTCGAACGGCATGTTCCCGAGCTGCGCACGGCATTCGTGAAGCGTCTCGGCGAGGTGCGCACGATCGCACGCGGCCCCAAGCCGGGCCGCGTGCTGCGCGAGCTGGGACTGAAGCCGGAGCTGGTCGCCGAGCCGGCGACGACCGCCGGGGTGATCGCGCTGCTGCAGACATGCCCGCTGCGAGGCCGCCGCATCGGCGTGCAGTTGTACGGCAGCGAACCGAATCTGCCGCTGATGGATTTCCTGATCGCCGCCGGCGCGCATCCGCTGCCGGTGGCGCCCTATGTCTATGTCGATGGCGCGGCCGATGGCGAGGTGCTGGGGTTGATCGAGCGCATGTTCGATGGCTGCATCGATGCGATCGCCTTCACCAGCATGCAGCAGGTGACGCGGCTGTTCCGCGTGGCCACCGAGCACGGCCGGGACGACCTTCTGCGCCAGGCACTGGCGCGCACCATGGTGGCGGCCGTGGGCCCGCTGGTAGCGGAACTTCTCGTCGCGCACGGCATCGAGCCGCAGGTGATTCCGGGCGGCAGCTATTACTTGAAGCCGCTCACCCAGGCGCTGATCCGCCGTCTTGGCGCCGCGCAGGATGAGCGACTGCGCTGAGGTGCACCGTGCAAGATGCCGGTTCATGCGTTGGCCGCCGCGTGCACTTCGGTAATCAACTGCTTCAGCTCCGGTACGCAGGAACCGCAATTGCCCCCGGCGTGCAGGCTCGCGGTGATCTGTGCCGGCGTCCTGAGGCCTTGCGTGCGGATCGCCTCCCGAAGCGTGTTGCGCCCCACGCCGAAGCACGAACACACGATAGTGCCGGTATCGGCACCGGCCTCCAGCGGTTCGCCGACCAGCAGGCCGACACGGTCGATGTCCTCCAGCCGCTCCTTAGCGAACAGCCCGGACAGCCACGCGCGCGAAGGCAGGTCCGGACGCGGCGAGAAGAACACGCAGGCTTCGACGCGGCCATCCACGACGTGTGCCGCACGGTAGATCCTGGCTGACGGATCTTCGTATTCGAGCCAGTCCGCTTCGGCGTCGCCGGCGCCGAGACAGGCACGCGCCCATGCACCGCATCCCGACGGCAACTCGCGGGCTGCGATCTCGTAGCGCAGGAAGCACTGGCCCTGGACGGACGTCCAGTAGGTCAGCTCATCCGTCGCCAATGGCCGGCGACTGAGCACGAAGCCATGCCAGCGAACCGGGAACGGTTCGACCCGAATCGGCGTGTGCTTGAACTCGGGTTCGCCGGAGATCGGATCGACCACCGGATTCACCACGCTGCCCACCCGCGCATCCGACGCGAACTGGTCGTTCCAGTGGATCGGCACGAACGCGTTGCCGGCCAGGATGCCGCCGCCATGCTGCACGCGGGCCACCATCGTGCCCCAGCGCGAACCTATCCGTGCCAGTTCGCCCTCGCGCACACCGCACAGCAAAGCGTCGCGCGGATGCATGTCGATGAACGGCTCGGGGATGTGCCCGCCAAGCCGGGGCGACTTGCCGGTGCGCGTCATGCTGTGCCACTGGTCGCGCACGCGACCGGTGTTGAGGATCAACGGATACTCGCGGTCCGGCGCATGCACGGGCAGGCGCGCGACAGTGGCGACGAAGCGTGCGCGTCCGTCGGCATGCGCGAAGCGCGCGTCGCCGAACAGTCGGGCGGTACCCTCGCCCGCCGCGCACACCGGCCACTGCACCGGCGTCAGCGCGTCGTAGGCCTGGCGATCCAGTCCGGCCAGACCACCGAGGTCGAGCACACGGCGTGCTGCCATTGGCGCGTCGTCACGCGGAGCGCGATTGCGGAACGCGGTGAGCCGCGCGTGCTCGTCGAAAATCTCGTGCGGCGCCCCGAACGCGAAACCCCGGTCGAACCCCATGCGCTGCGCCACGTCGCACACGATGCGCCAGTCGGCGCGCGCCTCGCCCGGTGCCGGCAGAAAGGCGCGCTGGCGCGAAAGCCGCCGCTCGGAATTGGTGACCGTGCCGTCCTTTTCGCCCCAGCCCAGCGCGGGCAGCAGCACATGGGCGAAAGCGCCGGTGTCGGTTTGCGCGACGATGTCGGTACTCACCACCAGCTCGCAGCGGGCCAGCGCGCGTTTGACCTGGTCGGCGTCGGGCAGGCTCACCACCGGATTGGTGGCCATGATCCATACCGCCTTCACCGTGCCCCGCTCGATCGCCTCGAACAATTCCACCGCTTTCAGCCCTGGACGCGTGGCGATGTGCGGCGACTGCCAGAACGCCTGCACGATGTCGCGATGCACCGGACGGTCCAGGTCCATATGCGCCGCCAGCATGTTGGCCATGCCGCCCACCTCGCGCCCGCCCATCGCATTGGGCTGGCCGGTGATCGAGAACGGCCCCATGCCGGGGCTGCCGATGCGTCCGGTGAGCAGGTGGCAGTTGATGATGCTGTTGACCTTGTCGGTGCCGCTGGAAGCCTGGTTCACGCCTTGAGAAAACACGCTGACAGTTCTCTCGTGACGGGCGAACAAACGATAGAAGGCCAGCAGGTCGGCCAGCTGCAGGCCGCAGATACGCGCCACTTCGGCTGGATCGCCGGCATCCGATTCGGCCGCTGCCAGCGCTGCTTCGAAACCCTGCGTGTGCTTGTCGACGAAGCCGGCGTGCATCGCGCCATGCCGGAACAGAAAGGCCAGCAAGCCGTTGAACAGCCACACGTCGGTGCCGGGCTTCAGCGGCAGATGCAGGTCGGCCAGTTCGCAGGTGGCGGTGTGGCGCGGATCGATCACCACCACTTGCAGCGAAGGCCGCGCCTCCTTGGCCCTGGCGATGCGCTGGTACACGATCGGATGGCACCACGCGGTGTTGGAGCCGATCAGCACGACCAGCTCGGCCAGCTCCAGGTCCTCGTAACAACCCGGCACCAGATCTTCGCCGAACGCGCGCTTGTGCCCGGCCACCGCCGAAGACATGCACAGGCGCGAATTGGTGTCGATGTTGGCGGTGCCGAGCCAGCCCTTGGCCAGCTTGTTGACGACGTAGTAGTCCTCGGTGAGCAACTGGCCGGATACATAGAAGGCCACCGCGTCGGGGCCGTGCGCATCGATCACGCGGCGGAAGCCCTGGGCCACGCGGTCCAGCGCTTCGTCCCAGCTCGCGCGGCGCGGTAGGGCGCCGGACTCGCGCAGCAGCGGGTGCAGCAGGCGGCCGCGCAGGTCGACGGTTTCGCCCAGCGCGGCGCCTTTCACGCACAGGCGGCCCAGATTGGAGCCATGCTGTGGATCGCCTTCCACATGAGTCGCGCCGGACGCATCGACGTGCGCCAGCACGCCACAGCCCACGCCGCAATACGGGCAGGTGGTGGCCGTCGCGCTCATGCCACGGCCCGGGTTTGCCGCTCGTCCAGCGCCTGGCAATAGCGCTTGCCGAACAGCAGACGGCTGCGGAACGGAGTGATGTCGGTGGCGTTGCGGATCAGCTCGAAGTACCAGCCGCCGTCCTGCACGTCGCCGTACAGCACCGCACCGATCACCCGGTTGTCCTTCAGCACCAGCCGCTTGTAGACACCGCAACGCGGATCGCGCAACACCAGGTCCTCAGTACCCGCGCCACCCAGGAAATCGCCGGCCGAATACAGATCGATGCCGGTGACCTTGAGCTTGGTGGCGGTCTGCGTGGAGCGGTAGCGGCGATGACCGAAGCGCGCCAGATGCGACGCGCACACCCGCGCCTGTTCCCATACCGGCGCGACCAGGCCGAAGGTGGCCTGGCGGTGTTGCACGCACTCGCCGACCGCATAGACGCCGGGATCGTAGGTCTGCAGCGTGTCGTCCACTACGATGCCGCGTTCGCAGTGCAGCCCAGCCGATCGGGCCAGCGCCGTGTCCGGTTGCACGCCCACCGCCATCACTACCAGATCGGCATCGATGCGCTCGCCGTCGGCCAGCGCGACACCTTCGACCCGCTCACCGCCGTACAGCGCGACCGTTTCCGCATCGAGCCGCAAGGCCAGCCCGCGCGCGCGCAGGTTGCGGCCGAGCAGCCCGGCCGCATCGGCATCGATCTGCTGGTTGAGCAGCACGCTGCCGCGGTGGATCAAGGTCACCTGCATGCCTTGCCGCGACAGTCCATTAGCCGCTTCGATACCGAGTAGTCCGCCGCCGATCACCACGGCGCGGCGATGTGCGCGGGCGGCCGCGAGCATGCACTCGACGTCACCGATGCCGCGGAATCCGATGACGCCCGGCAACTCCTTCCCTGGCAGCGGCAGCATGATCGGCTGCGAGCCGGTGGCGATCAGCAGCCGGTCGTAGGGCAACTCGACACCGTGCCGCGAACGCACGCGCTTGCGGCGGCGATCGATCGCCACCACCGGATCGCCCGCGTGCAGGGCGATGCCGTGTTCGGCATACCACGCCTTCGTGTTGAGCATGATCTCGTCGGCGCCCTTCTCGCCGCTGAGCAATTGCGACAGCAGGATGCGGTTGTAATTGCCGTAGGGCTCGGCGCCGAACACCGCGATGTCGTACAGATCGGGGGCGAGCTGCAACAGCTCCTCCACCGTGCGCATTCCCGCCATGCCATTGCCGATCACCACCAGCCGAGGTTTCCCGCGTGACAACGCGCGTGCGCCGGCCACGCTCATCGAACCGGCACTTGGGCGTCATCGCCCCGCTGCGCAGCGCGCCCGGGCGCCCCAGAGCATTCACCGGCGCACAGGATCCCGGTACTCGCATGCCGTGCGGCCATCAGCTCCTTCAGCAGCTTGTGGCCCACCATGTCGTTGCCCATCACAACGAGCTTCATAGCCACCTCGACGCTTCAACAATTGCCATGACGCGCAGCCATGTCTGCCAACAACAGGCAGCATCGGTTGTGGTCTCTTCGCTATGGTGCGGAGCAATACTTGTGCCACCGGGGGAAACGGCCACAGTCAGCCACTTGAACCTGGCAGGCCTCATACCGTAAGGCCTGCCCTGCCCCAATAGAGGGCGGACATGATCGTGTTAGCACCATTGCGACGCACAATTGGATAGCCCCAGGGAACATTGATCCAACCGGAGTTGGAACGCTTCAGCGGTTCCTTCCAGGACCGGGGTGGCAAACGACACCAGCCATTTCGGGATGTTGCCTCCGCTTCCCGCAAGGAAATCTCGAAGATCCCGTGATTTGCGTCGTCACCCCATCAATCAGCCTGCATCGCGGTATCCGGCCCGGGCTGCCCGGGCTGGAAAATCGCCAGCTGCTTGATCAGAAAGGCGACGCCATACAGTCCGCCATCGGCAACCAGCTTGCACATGGCCAAAGCCATCCCGGTCTGTTCGCGCAATGTACGCACGAGCCACGCCGATGCCATCACCAGCAGCAAGGCAAGTACGGCGTACGACAGGATTTCACGGACAATTTCTTGTCGAGAAGTGCGGCAAAAAACCAGATATTTGCATCCGACGAAATTGAATACGACTGAAAAACCTCGGGCCCAGAACGTGGCGGCAGCAATGTCGAGGCCCATGGAGCAGCACAGCAG
This sequence comes from Rhodanobacter terrae, assembly GCF_042657005.1. Taxonomy (NCBI): domain Bacteria; kingdom Pseudomonadati; phylum Pseudomonadota; class Gammaproteobacteria; order Lysobacterales; family Rhodanobacteraceae; genus Rhodanobacter; species Rhodanobacter terrae. Next base: position 2,419 of record NZ_JBHSNG010000007.1, on the reverse strand, counting down.
AAACAATCCTACATCCAGCCCGGACGACGCCAAAGACAACAACAGGTCGCGCGAAAATACCGCTGCAAGCGCACGCGACTTGAACCACTGCCGCTTGTCATGGGCGCCAGCCGGCGGCAATCCGTTAACGGTCACGGCTGTTCCTGCCTCATTTGACGACAGACTTGGTTGATCGATATCGCCGGAGTGCCTCATGACTGGCAGGCACCCGTCCGCAGAAGGGGGACATCCAGCTTGAAGACCTTGTAACCGAAAGCATTCCGTCCATGAACGATTTCCCGGAAAGCCTGCGGACAAGCCGCGGCGGTCTGCAGCAAAACGGCCGAAGCCGCGCCATAAGGCACCTTCCCGGCCGAGAAGGCGTACGCCGCCCCGCTGTTCATCAGTTCCTTCAGCATGCGGTGCCTGGAATATCCATCTTTGGTGTAAAGCGGCACGATCACAGGGTTGTTGCCGTAGAAAATGCCATTGAGATAGTTGCTGCTGACCCAGACAGGCTGCTTGCCTCGGTAAATGGCCAGCACCGTATCGGCGCTCGCCTCGAAGTAATGGCGAATCGTGAGGTCCGTACCGTGCTCCAGATCCAGCTTGCGTTTCGCCGCCACAGCGAGCGCGCCGAATGTCGTCAACGCCAACACCGCCAGCATAGCCGCCTGCGCGCCATAGGCACGCCGGGCTGCTTGAGACGACCATGACCATGCTTGCCTGGAGTCGCTCAGAACCGATTTACGGTTGCAAGCATGCAAAAGAAGCAACCCGGCCAGGCCAACAACGTGCATGCCCAGCCGGAATGCGTACGACCCCCAGATGAACCAGGCCAGCAGCATCGGCAACAACAGCAGCAACCAGATGCCACGCAGAAGTGGCTTGGACCAGCAAGTGATGGCGCTGGCCGCGAGCAGCAGCAGAACAAGCGGCCGATCGAGCAAATAGCTGTGTGCCGAGTGAACCAACTGCTGCAACAACTCCCTGTCGCCCAGAGAACGTGAAATAACCCCCTGGTTGTTCTGGAACCCCCGGCCAATCGCCAGCGGCCAAACCGCGCTTGCACCAGCAGACAGCAACGCAAGCCCGAAGGTCCATGGCTTCCAGCCTTTGCGCCAGACGCACCATGCACAAATCACTGGCAACACCACGCAGCCCCATATCAACGCAGGCTGTTTGGCGTAACTCGCCACCACAGCGGCAAGCGCGCACCACCAGAATGCCAAAGGACGCTCCGACTCGGCCGCGTACTCCAGGAAATAGTGCACCGACGCCAGCAAGGCCACCACCATCAGGGGATCGGCAAGCCCGCGCATAAATGAAAGTCGGAACCCTGAAAACCACAGCACCAGCAGCAGCAACGCGGCCAGCCATGATCCGTACCGGCCCGCCAACGCGCTGGCACGCATCATGAGCAACCCCAGCATCACCGTGGCCAGCGAGATCGTCACGCGCGCCGTCGCCTGCTGATCGAAGGAGCCGAGAGCGCGATAGATGGATCCCACCCATTCGGCGAATAACTGCGGATACGCTGCTTGCGTGTAAGCGTAGTCCGTAGGCATCGAAAGAAAATGTTGGATCGCCCAGTAGTTCCAGCTGGTCAGTTCGTCGTCGATCGCGAAGCTGCTGCCGCCAAGCCTGATCGCGGCATAGATGAACAGCAGCAGCGTCACCATCAGCGGCCACCATTGGTGCCAGCTGCCACGCCTTGCGATGGCTATGGGCTGCACCAGCACTGCAGCGAGAACCACACCCCAGAGTGCCAACCACAGGACAGCGAAGACCGCCCGAGGCACCGGCAGCCCCGTATCGGCAAGGGCGAGCAGCAGTCCGCTTGCACCAATCAATCCAAGAGCAAGACCGACCGCGGAACGATCGAATACATCCAGTCGGCTCATGTTATGTGCGTTGATGTCCATATCTGCCATCTGTGTCCGTGCCTGACGCTCACTGTACGCAACACGCAGGCTTGCGTATCGCTCGGCATCTGCTGCTGCATTGTCCCACATCGTCGGCCGCCGTCATGCCGACTTGTCTTCTATTTCCAGTAGCGCACGTAGGCTTTCTTCAAGAGGTAGAGCAGATGGCCCGAGAAACCTCCGTCCTGTGCTTTGCGCATCGCGGTATTTTCGGCGTACATCATTTTGATGTGACCATCCCGTATTTCAAGGAGATGCTTGAGCTCGGCGACGTGGCCACGAGTCAGCGTCAATCCTTCCTGGTAGCAATCAGGAAGTTGTCGGTTCACGTAGTACGTGGTGTGGCGCGCTGCCGTTTCATCGGCGGGACGGTCTTTGGTATAGAAGTACCTGATTAGCGTCGAACCTCAGTGAAGAAAATTACTCGCCAAGCGCAGCATCGGCTCCGGGCAAGGCTTGCAGAGCACCATCGCGCGCGTCAGCCGCGGCAGCAGGTCGTGCAGTCGAAACCGGCG